>DCKB01000001.1 GCA_002320595.1 Christensenella sp. UBA1685 | reverse complement strand
TTTATCCTCTGTCGTTTTTTATTGGCAAAAACCATTTCCTTAAAAACCGCCCATGGCATATTAGGCGGCATGCTGCCTGCTTTGGGAGAGGGATGCGCCGGATGTGGTTGATGAACAAATGCGTTTCCACAGAAATGGACAGAAAGGAAATGGAATGAATCATGAAAGCAAGAATCTACAAAATCACAGCGTTGCTGCTTGCGCTCCTGATGGCGCTTGCGCTTACTGCCTGCGGGCAGGGCACCCCTGCACAGAGCGAACCGATGGAAGCGCCGGCCGCGCCCCCCGCCGAAACGCCCGCCGCTCCGGAAGCTACGCCGGAGCCCACGGACGATGATGTGGACGGCGAGCTGGTTCTCGACCATGAAGAACAATTGCAGTATGCTTCACAATTCACGCTTACGCATTACAAGGGCGGCTACAAGAAGTTTACAGTGGCAAACCATGAGGATAGAGAGTTCCTGCTTGTGCCGGAGGGCAAGAGCGTACCGGAAGGGCTCGCGGAAAACGTGGTTGTGCTGCAGCAGCCGCTGAACAAAATTTGCATGTGCAGCACGGGCATGGTTTCCCTGATTGACGCAATTGGCGGCCTTGACAGCGTTGCAACCGTGGGCACCGATGTGAGCGGCTGGTATATCGACAACGTAATTGGACGGCTTGAGGCTGGAACGATTCAGTACTCCGGCAATTATAAGGAGCCCGATTTTGAGATGCTTACGGCGGAAGGGATTCAGCTCGAAGTCGATACGACCATGCTCAACAGCTATCCAGAGGTTATGGAAAAATATGACGAGCTGGGGATCCCCTACTTTATAGAGTCCTCATCCAAAGAAGGCCATCCGCTTGGCCGCGTGGAATGGGTCAAGCTTTTCGGCTCAATTCTGGGCCTTGAGGAGGAAGCAAACGCTTACTTTGGCGAACAGGCGGCAAAGGTTGATGCAGTCACTTCAACCGAAAAATGCGGCAAGACGGTTGCTATGTTCTATATCAGCTCAAGCTCTGATAAGGTTTATGCGCGCAATGGCGGCGATTACATGGCCGCGATGATTGGCATGGCGGGCGGCGAATATATCATGGCAGACGTTGAGACGGAAAAGAGCGGGAATACCTCCACAACCTTTGAGGATGTCTATGCGCGCTGCATCGATGCGGATTACCTGTTCTATGTGAACTTTGCGCTGAAGTTCAGCTCAATTGAGGAACTGGTTGCGTACAACTCGCTTTTCGGCGATTTTAAAGCCGTCAAGGAAGGCAACGTTTATATAACTGCCCCCAACTTCACACAGTCCACTGCGGCAATTGCCGGGATCATCGAGGATATGCACACCGTGCTCAACGATCCTGCCGTTGAAACGACGGATAGTTTGATTAAGCTCAAGTGACGGCGCGCTGTGCGGCGGCATATGCCGCCGCACACGCCTTTAACGAGGAAGCCCGGCGAAGCGAACCGGAAACCATGCTGCACGGCGAATGCAGAGGAGCCGTTGGAAAACAGAGCGGCTACGGGCATGAAGTGGTTCACAACACATAAAAATGCAGGGGGGAGCGGGCCTTGCCGGTGCGGGAGCACTTGTATGCCCCCATACAATGGAAAAGGAAAAACAAAATGCAGGAACAAACAACTGAGCTGTTTTGCAGGCCGGATACCGCGGCAAAAGAGGCGCCAGCGCTTGCTGCAACCGTACCGCGCATTCTTTTTACAGGCGTTTCAAGCGGCTGCGGCAAGACGACGGTAACCTGTGCGGTACTGCAGGCGCTTGTAAATCGTGGGCTGCGGCTGCATGCGTTCAAGTGCGGGCCGGACTATATTGATCCCATGTTCCATGAGCGCGTGATCGGTGCAACAGGCTCCAATTTGGATCTGTTTTTTTATGACCCGGATACGGTGCGCTATCTGCTTGCCGGAAATGCGGCGGAGGCGGATGTTTCCGTTCTTGAGGGCGTGATGGGATATTACGACGGCAGAGGCATCAAGACGTTGGAGAAAAGCACCTATGAGGTCGCGCGGGAAACGGAAACCCCGGCGATCCTCATTGTGAATGGGCGCGGCATGGCATTTTCCGTCACCGCCCTGATCCACGGGTTTCTTTCTACTGTGCGGGAAAGCGGCATCTGCGGGGTGATCCTCAACAACGTAAGCGCGCCCACCTATGCGCTGTTAAAAGAGGCAATTTTGGAGCAATTCGGCGGCGCGGTGCAGCCGCTTGGATTTTTGCCGCCCATGAAGGAATGCGTGTTTGAAAGCAGGCATCTCGGGCTTGTGACGGCGGGAGAGATTGCAGATATCAAGGCAAAACTAAACCGGCTTGCCGAACAGGCTGAGCGGAGCATTGACTTGGATGGGCTGCTTGCACTTGCTGAGGAAAGCGCGCCCGTCCGCTATGTGCCGGTGCCGGTCCGCAAGTTCGAGACGCCGGTGCGCATCGCGGTTGCAATGGATCGCGCGTTCTGCTTTTATTACCGGGACAACCTTGACTTGCTGCGGCAAATGGGGGCGGAGCTTTGTTCGTTCAGCCCGCTTTCGGATGCAGCATTGCCCCCGTGCGACGCGCTTTATTTAGGCGGCGGGTATCCTGAGCTTTATCTGGAGCAACTCTCCGGGAATGTTGCCATGCGCCGCGCCGTCCGAACCGCGCTTGCGGGTGGAATGCCGTGCATTGCGGAATGCGGTGGGTTCATGTACCTCACGGAAGCGATTGAAGGGCGGCCTATGGTGGGGGCGCTGCCCGGCACATGCAAAAATCAGGGGAAGCTGGTTCGCTTCGGCTATATAACGCTTACAGCAAAACATGACAACATGCTCTGCCGTGCAGGGGAGCAGATCAACGCGCATGAGTTTCATCATTATGACGCAGCGGCTCCCGGGGATGCATTCTCCGCGTGCAAGAGCCGCGGAGCATCATGGGACTGCGCTTTTGCCACGGAACGGCTTTATGCGGGATATCCGCATCTTCCCTTTTATGCGAACCTGCATTTTGCGGAGAACTTCTATGCGGCGGCAGCCGCATACCGGCTGGAAAAGGAGAAATAATATGGTTCATTTTGTCGGGGCGGGGAGCGGAGCTGCCGACCTGATCACCGTGCGCGGTGCAAGGCTGCTCCACGAGGCAGATGTCGTGATTTATGCGGGCTCCTTGGTCAACCCGGAGCTCTTGGCGTATGCTTCGGAGGCGGCGGAAATCCACAACAGCGCCGCGATGACGCTCGAAGAAGTTATGGCCGTTATCCGCGCGGCGGAGGCGGCGGGAAAAACCACTGTGCGCCTGCATACAGGCGATTCAAGCATCTATGGCGCGGTGCGGGAGCAGTTTGATTTGCTTGAAGCCTGCGGAATCGAATACGATGTATGCCCGGGCGTAAGCTCGTTTTGCGGGGCTGCGGCCGCATTAAAGGCGGAATACACGCTGCCCGGAATTTCACAGACCGTGATTATCTCGCGCGCAGCGGGAAGGACGCCGGTGCCCGCGCGGGAATCCATCCGTTCCCTGGCCGCCCATGGGGCTACGATGATCCTCTTTTTGAGCATGGGGGTGATCGACAGTCTTCAGGCGGAGCTGATCGAAGGCGGCGTTGCGCCCGAGATGCCTGCTGCGATCGTTTACAAGGCGACATGGCCGGATGAACGCATATACCGCTGCACGGTCGGCGCCTTGGCCGCGACGGCAAGGGAGAACAGGGTGACAAAGACGGCGCTCGTCATTGTCGGCGGCTTCCTCGGGCATGAATACGACCGGTGCAAGCTCTACAGCCCGGATTTCTCCACGGAGTTCAGGAGCGCAAAGCTATGAGGCGCGCCGCGATACTTTCGTTCAGCAGGCAGGGAGGAGAAACGGCGCGCCGCATCGCACTCCTCCTTAAGCGGGAATACGATTGCAGGCTGTTCGCGCCTGAAAAGCATGCAGGCGCGGGGATCGCGCCCATCGCAGGGAGCCTCTGCACGCTGGCCGGAGGGCTCATGAAGGAAGCGGATGCGCTCGTGTTTGTTGGCGCATGCGGAATCGCGGTGCGTGCAATCGCTCCGCATATACGCAGCAAAACGGAGGATCCTGCCGTCGTTTGCGTGGACGAACGGGGGAGATTTTCCATCCCCCTTCTTTCGGGGCACATCGGAGGTGGAAACCGCTTGGCAAATGCCATTGCAGCGGGCATTGGCGCAACCCCTGTCATCACCACGGCAACGGATGTAAACGGAAGGTTTGCGGTGGATGCATGGGCGGCGGAGCAGGGGTTTGTGCTTGACAGCATGGCGGCTGCAAAGGACATCGCAGCCGCGATTCTGGAACGGGACGTGCCCATCTGCGCGGACGGGCCCATGCGCGGCGCACTTCCGGCAGGGCTATATCCGGGAGCGGAGGGGGATGTTGGGATTTCGGTTTCCGTGCGGACAAAGAAACCGTTTTCGGAGACGCTTTCGGTCATCCCCCGTGCGCTTACGCTCGGCCTTGGGTGCAGGCGCGGCACGGATAAAGAAGCGCTTGCGCAAACCGTTTTTGAGGTGTTTCAAGAAAACGGATTGGATTTGCGCGCCGTGCGTGAAGCAGCTTCCATTGACCTGAAGGCGGACGAGCCGGGGCTGCTGGCTTTTTGTGAACAGCTTGGCATCTCGGTTTTGTTCTACGCAGCGGAAACGCTTGCAGCTGTCAAGGGCAGCTTTACGCCTTCCGCTTTTGTGCAGGGGGTGACGGGGGTGGATAACGTGTGCGAACGCAGTGCGGCGGCGGGCGGCGGGAAGCTCATCGTAAAAAAGACCGCGCGCCGCGGTGTGACCGTGGCCGTTGCAGAAACAGCTTGGGAGGTAAATTTTGAATAAGGAACTCTATGTAGTCGGCATTGGCCCCGGCGCTTATGACGAGATGACGCTGCGCGCGTGCAACGCGCTTAAAAACAGCGAGCTGATTGTGGGATACAGCGCATATATCGACTTGATCCGGGCCTATTTTCCAGAGAAGGAATTTTATGCAACCCCCATGCGCGGGGAGGCGGCGCGCTGCCGGTATGCGCTTGAAATGGCGGCAGCGGGCAGGCGCACAGCCGTTGTGTGCAGCGGGGATGCGGGCGTATACGGAATGGCCGGGCTTGTTTACGAATTGCGCGGCGAATCGGAAACGCCGGAAATTGTGGTGGTGGGCGGCCTTACTGCGGCCTGCACGGGCGCGGCGCTTCTCGGCGCGCCGCTGACGCATGACTTTGCGCTCATCAGCCTGAGCGATTTGCTTACCGAATGGGAAACCATAGAAAAACGGCTTGACCGCGCGGCGGAAGCGGGGCTTTCCATCGTGCTGTATAACCCGGCCAGCAGGAAGCGGAAGGACCATCTCCGCCGCGCATGTGAGGTTATACTGCGCCATGCGGAACCTCTGCGCGTGTGCGGCGTTGCGCGCAACATTGGGCGGGAGAGCGAGCAGGTTGCGGTGATGACGCTTGCGCAGCTTTGCAGCTACGAAGCGGATATGGCTACGACCATTTTCATTGGAAACCCGCAAACAAAAACGATCGGCGGGCGGATGGTCACGCCAAGAGGGTACCGCGATGTTTGATCTCTGTTTGTTTGCAGGAACTACCGAAGGGCGGCGGCTTGTGGAGTTTTTGCGGGAAACGCCGCTTTCCGTTTATGTTTCGGTCGCCACGGAATACGGGGAGACGCTCGTTCCACAGGGCAGCAACATTACGGTGCATGCGGGACGGCTTGACCGTGCGCAAATGGCGGCGCTCTTTGCGCGCGAACGGTTCGCTCTCGTGGTGGACGCAACACACCCCTTTGCGGCGGAGGCAACCGGGAATATTGCGTCTGCCGCAGGCGAAACCGGCATTGAAGTCGTTCGGCTTGTGCGGGAAGAAGAAGGCGCGGTGGCTGAGGCGACCTATGCCGCGTCCATTGCGGAGGCGGCGGAACGCCTCAAAGGCACGGAGGGGAATATCCTTTTGACGACCGGCAGCAAGGAGCTTTTGCCGTTTACGGAAGTCCCGAATTACCGTGAACGGCTCTATGCGCGGGTGCTGCCCATGCAGAGTTCCCTCGCCGCCTGTGAAGCGGCGGGTATTCCGCCCGCGCACATCATCGCGATGCAAGGGCCGTTCAGCGAAGAGCTCAACCGTGCGATTATCCGCACGGCGCAGGCAAAGCACCTTGTTACCAAGGATTCCGGCCCAAGCGGCGGCTTTGCCGAAAAGATTGCGGCAGCGCGCAGGGAAGGCGCCTCCGTGCTCATCATCGGCCGGCCGCCGGAGCAGGGCGGCATGCGCTTCACGGAGCTTGTGCAATACCTTGCTTTCCGGTTCGGAATATCCGTTTCGCCGCGCGTAAGCGTTATCGGGCTTGGAATGGGAAACCCGGAATTGCTTACGGGAGAAGCAAAAACCGCGCTTGCAGCGGCGGAATGCGTGATCGGCGCGAAGAGGATGGTGGAAGCGACAGCTGGGGGCAGGCCTTTCCTTGTCAGCATGGACCATACGGAAATTGCCGGGTTTATTCACGCCCACCCGGAATATCGTGAAATTGCGGTCGTCATGTCCGGCGACACCGGTTTTTACAGCGGAGCGAAGAAATTGATTCCGCTGCTCGCGGAGTTCGCTCCGCGCGTATACCCCGGCGTCAGTTCTCTGCAATACCTTTGTGCAAGGCTCAAAACCGCATGGGATGATGCGAAGGTGCTGTCGCTCCACGGAAGGGGAGGGAGTGTGGTCCCGGCAGTTCTGGAGCATCGAAAGGTGTTTGCGCTCGTGGGCGGCGCAGGCGGTGCGCAGCGCGTATGCGAAGAGCTTTCCAAGGCGGGGCTTGGCCATGTGCCTGTGGCCGTTGGAGAACGGCTATCCTATCCCGACGAAAGGATCACGGAAGGCCCGGCGGAGGAGCTGTGCTCCCGTGCGTTCGATCCGCTTTGCGTGTTGCTGATCCGAAACAAAAACGCACGGCCGCCGCGCAGGACGGCCTGCCTTCCGGATGAGGCATTTTTGCGCTGGACAGGGGAAGGATCAACCGTGCCTATGACTAAAGCTGAGGTCCGTGCGGTTTCCGTTGCAAAGCTGAGGCTGGAGCCGGATTCTGTGGCCTATGACATCGGGGCGGGCACGGGTTCCGTTTCTGTGGAAATGGCCGGCATCTGCACGCGCGGGCACGTATATGCCGTTGAGTGCAAGCCGGAAGCCGCCGCGCTTGCAGAACGCAACAAAAAACGTTTTGGGCTTTCTAATCTCACGGTTGTGGAAGGCGCCGCGCCGGAAGCGTGCGCGCCGCTGCCGCCGCCTACGCACGCATTTATCGGCGGCACGTCCGGCAATATGCGCGAGGTGCTTGAAATGCTTCTTGCCAAGAATCCGGCCGTGCGCATCGTTATCAATTTGATTGCGCTCGAATCCATCGCAGAAGCCATGCGCTGCATCGAAACGTTCGGGTTCGGGCATACGGAAGTGGTGCAGGTGAGCGTTGCAAAGGCAAAAAAGCTCGGCCGCTATCACTTAATGAACGGCCAAAACCCCATTATGATCATTACGTGCGAAAAGGATGCGGCGGGGCCGGAACAAATACAAACGGAGGAAACGGGAAAATGAAAACGGAATTGGAACGCATTGCACCGATGGAGATTGAACAGCGCAGCTTCGAGATGATTACCGCGGAATTGCCGCACCCGGTGGACGATGCGCTTGCGCCCATCATCAAGCGCGTTATCCACACAACGGCGGACTTTGAATATGCGGATACGCTTTGTTTTTCCGAAGGCGTTTTGGATAAAGCGCTTGCAGCCATCCGCGGCGGAGCAACCATTGTGACGGATACAACCATGGCGCAAGCCGGAATTAACAAGCGCGAGCTTGCAAAACATGGCGGCTGTGTACGCTGCTTCATCGCGGATGAGGATGTAGCAGAAGCGGCAAAGCTTCACGGAACAACGCGCTCTATAGAATCCATGGAAAAAGCGGCCGCGCTTGAAGGCCCCATCATCTTCGCCATCGGAAATGCCCCTACCGCACTGGTGCGGCTTTATGATATGATGCAGGAGAAGCGTATCGCGCCCGCACTCGTTATTGGCGTGCCGGTGGGCTTTGTGAATGTGGTGCAGGCAAAGGAACGCATCATGCAGGCGGATGCACCGTATATCGTGGCGCGCGGCCGCAAGGGCGGCAGCAATGTTGCGGCGGCAATCTGCAACGCGCTGATTTATATGCTTGGGCGGGAATGATGCTGGAACTGTATGTGGAACAGGGCGGAAGACGCCTGCGCTGCGGATACACAACGGGCGCCTGCGCTGCGGCTGCCGCGAAGGCGGCCGCAGAACTGCTGCTGTCCGGCTGCGCACCACAAACCGTGTCCATCAACACGCCAAAGGGCGTGCCGCTCACGCTTGACGTGCTCAAGCCGAGCCTTGCCGGAGGGCGGGCAATCTGCGCGATTCAGAAGGACAGCGGGGATGATCCGGATGTTACAAACGGTGTTTTGGTGTATGCCGCAGTGGAAAAACGATCTTCCAGAATCGAAATTGACGGGGGAGAAGGTGTGGGTCGCGTCACGAAGCCCGGGCTTAACCAACCTGTGGGCGCAGCGGCGATTAATGCGATGCCCCGCGCCATGATCCGGGAGGCCTGCTGTGAAATTGCTGCTGCGCATGGATATGCAGGCGGCTTTTCTATCGTGATTTCGATCCCGGCAGGTGTGGAGCTTGCAAAACGCACATTCAACCCGCGTCTCGGTATTGCGGAAGGCATTTCCGTAATTGGCACGACGGGAATCGTGGAACCAATGAGCAATGCCGCGTTGATCAACACCATCCAGCTGGAGCTCAGCGTGCTTGCTGCCGGCGGGCAAAAGGCGGCGCTTCTCACGCCCGGCAATTATGGGGAGGACTTCGCGCGCGATGTGCTTGGCCTCGATATGGCACAACAGGTGACATGCAGCAATTTCATCGGCGAGGCTTTGGATGCCGCCGTGCGCAGCGGGTTTCAAAGAATTCTCCTGATCGGCCATATCGGGAAGCTTGTTAAGCTCGGCATCGGCATGATGAACACGCATTCCGCTTATGGGGACGGCCGGATGGAGACGCTTGCCGCTTGCGCGCTTGAAGCCGGAGCGGAGCTTCCGGCACTCCGCGCGGTGCTTGGATGCGTGTCAACCGATGCAGCGCTTGCTGTGCTGCAGAAAACGGGCATGCTCGCAGGGACGATGGCAGTGCTCGGCGGGCGCATTGATGCGGCGCTTAACCGCCGCGTGCCGGAAGGGGTGGAAACCGGCTTTGTCTGCTTTACGAATGCGCCGGGGCTGCGGGGCGTGCTGGCAAAGAGCGGAAACGCAGATGAACTGATGGAGCGATGGAAAACATGACGGAATGGATTTTGTGCGCAACCGGCGCGCTTGCGCTCGGGTTTCTGGCGGATCTTCTTGTGGGGGATCCGCACGGTTGGCCGCATTTGATTCGCGGCTTTGGTTTTTTGATTGCAGCGTTGGAGCGGGTGCTTTACCCTATGAAAAACAAACGGGCAGGCGGCACACTTTTGGTTGTGGTGGTGCTTTTGCTCTCCGCAGGACTCCCTGCCTTGCTGCTCTTCTTCGCATGGCGCGTTTCGCCATGGCTGTATGTTGTGCTTGAAACCGTCTTCTGCTGGCAAATCCTTGCGACCAAAAGCCTCCGGGACGAGAGCCGGGCCGTATACGCTAAGCTTGCGTCGGGTGACTTGCCGGGAGCGCGCAAGGCAGTTTCCATGATCGTTGGGCGTGATACGGATGCGCTTGATGCGGCGGGGGTGACGCGCGCCGCCGTGGAAACCGTTGCAGAAAATGCATCGGACGGCGTAGCCGCGCCGCTTTTTTACACGCTGCTTTGCGGAGCGGCGCTCGGCTGCCTTTATAAAGCGGCAAATACCATGGATTCCATGGTGGGCTACAAAAACGAACGATACCTTGACTTTGGCCGGGCTGCGGCCAGGCTTGACGATGCGCTCAACTTCATACCGGCGCGCCTCTGCGCGTGGGTCATGATTTTCGCTGCATGGCTTTGCGGGATGGATGCCGGAAACGCTTTGCGCATCTACCGGCGTGACAAACGCAGCCATGCAAGCCCAAATTCGGCGCATACGGAGGCTATAATGGCAGGTGCGCTCCGCGTGTGCCTTGCAGGGGATGCATATTACTTTGGAAAGCTCTGCAAAAAACCGTATATCGGGGATGCGCAGCGCCCCATCGAGGAGGCGGATATCCTGCGCGCGCATAAGCTCCTGTATGTTACGGCATACCTGCTGCTTATGCTCGCGCTTGCGTTCCGGGGGATTTTGTATGCTGCGGTATGAACATGGCGGCGATGTATACGGCACTGCGGATGCCGCGCTTGACTTTTCCGTTAACGTCAACCCGCTCGGCATGCCGGACGGTGTAAAACATGCGCTGATTTCCCATGCGGCGGAGTATGCG
Organism: Christensenella sp. UBA1685; assembly: GCA_002320595.1. GTDB lineage: Bacteria > Bacillota > Clostridia > Christensenellales > CAG-138 > UBA1685. Next base: position 9,367 of record DCKB01000001.1, on the reverse strand, counting down.
CGCTATCCCGATCCCAAATGCCGCGTGCTTTGCGCGGCGCTTGCGGATCGGCACGGCCTTATGCCGGAGCAGGTGCTTTGCGGCAACGGCGCGGCAGACCTTATTTTTCGGATCGCGGCATGCTTCCGGCCCAAGCGGGCGCTTGTGCCCGCGCCGGCGTTTTCAGAATATGAGCGCGCGGTCACGGCATTCGGCGGTATCATGCAGGAGCATTTGCTTTCCGAGGCAAATGGTTTTGCGCTGACGGAGGAGTTCCTGAAGGACATCACGCCGGAAACCGGGCTTGTGTTCCTTTGCACGCCGAACAACCCAACCGGGCGGCTGATTGATCCTGATCTCATCCGCAACATTGCAGACGCATGCCGGAAAAACGGAGCCATTTTGGTGCTGGATGAATGTTTCATTGGTTTCACGGAAGGCAAGTCCATGGCGCAGGAGCTGGGCAACTATCCGAATTTGATCATACTTTCCGCATTTACAAAGCTTTACGCCATGGCTGGGCTTCGGCTGGGATACCTGCTTGCGGGGGACGCTGCGCTGCTTGCGCGCATCGCAGCGTTTGGAGCGCCCTGGAGCGTTTCCGGCCCCGCGCAGGCGGCAGGGCGCGCCGCCCTTGCAGAGCGGGGCTGGGAGGAACGAACACGCCGGCTTATCGCCGCGGAGCGAGGCTATTTGCAAAAAACGCTGCCGGCATACGGGGTAGATGCATTTCCGAGCGACGCAAACTTCCTGCTGCTCAAATGCGCAGCGCCGCTTTATGCCCCGCTGCGCGCGCGGGGCGTGCTCGTGCGGGATTGCAGCAATTTTACCGGTTTGGATACGCGATTTATCCGTGTGGGCGTTCAAACACATGAAAACAATCAGGCGCTCGTGCGCGCCGTTTCGGAGGTGCTCAATGGCTAAGGCAATTATGGTGCAGGGGACGATGTCCAACGCGGGGAAAAGCCTCGTCTGCGCAGGGCTGTGCCGCGTGTTCCGGCAGGACGGATACCGCGTAGCTCCATTTAAAAGCCAGAACATGGCGCTCAACTCCTTTATCACAAGGGACGGGCTGGAAATGGGGCGTGCGCAGGTCGTGCAGGCGGAAGCCGCGCAGGTGGAGCCGGATGTCCGCATGAACCCAATCCTGCTGAAACCGGTCACAAATACAGGCTCTCAGGTGATCGTAAACGGGGAGGTGCGCGGCAACATGCGCGCCGCCGAATACTTTGCCATGAAGCGAACCCTTGTGCCGGAAATCCTTGCGGCATATCGTTCGCTTGCGCTGGAGAACGATATAATTGTCATTGAGGGAGCGGGCAGCCCGGCTGAGATCAACCTGCATGAAAACGATATTGTAAATATGGGCATGGCGAAGATGGCGAAAGCGCCCGTGCTGCTTGTGGGGGATATCGATCGCGGCGGCGTGTTTGCGCAGCTTTATGGGACTATCGCCCTGCTCAAGGAGGAGGAGCGCGCCATGGTAAAGGCGACCATTGTCAACAAATTCCGCGGGGATGTGGCGCTGCTCCGCCCGGGTCTTACAATGCTGGAAACGCTTACCGGAAAACCGGTTGCAGGCGTATTGCCCATGCTTGATGTGGATATTGAGGATGAGGACAGCCTTGCCGCGCGGCTTGAACGCAGGAAGGGAGATGCAGCGCTGGATATTGCGGTCATCCGCCTGCCGCACATTTCCAACTTTACGGATTTTGCAGTGCTTGAGGCTACGCCGGGCGTTGGAGTGCGCTATGTGCGCGAGGCCTCTTCTCTGGGCGGGCCGGATCTGGTGATCCTGCCCGGAACAAAAAGCACGATTGCAGACCTCCGCTGGCTCCGCCAAAGCGGGCTTGAAGCGGCGGTTAAAAAACTTGCCGCGCGCGGTGTGGCAGTCATCGGAATTTGCGGCGGATACCAGATGCTCGGCATGCGCATTTCGGATGCCGAAGGGGCAGAAGGCGGCGGCGAGATCGGAGGAATGGGCCTTTTGCCGGTTGAAACGGAATTTGCAAACGAAAAGCACCGCACGCGCGTGCGGGGCACAGCGCTTGAAACCGGAGGCATATTCGCTCCGCTTTCCGGAGCGCAGCTCGAAGGATATGAGATCCATATGGGCCGCACGCTGCTTTCTGAGGATGCGACGCCGCTCGTGCGCCTTGAAAACGGCATGCCGGACGGCTGCCAGAAAGGCAATGTTTACGGCAGCTATCTGCACGGTTTTTTCGATTCAGAGGGCTGCAGGGAGGCAATCCTGGGCGCGCTTGCCGCGCAAAAAGGCGTATTGCTTCAGGCCGAACCGTTTGACTTGAAAGCGTACAAGGAACGGCAGTATAACCTGCTTGCAAAGAGGGTGCGTGAGAATATTGAGATGAATATGGTTTACCGCATTTTGGATGCAGGCGTTTGAACAAAGCTTGCACCGCCTGCAAAAAACCTCCTGCCGTGCTTCTGCGGCAGGAGGTTTTTCAGAATTGAGGATAAGCCGATGCAGCGGCTACCGCTTTAAACGCATACGGTAATCATCGAGTTCCCGCTGATTGCCCATGATGAAATGGCCGCCTTCGATCTCTGTCCACACGGGTTTGTCGACAGAATAATCATGGCAGGAAGGGTCATAAACAATCAGCTTTTTGTGCCGCTCCGATTTCGGGTCGGGCAACGGGATGGCCGAAAGCAGAGCCCGCGTATACGGGTGCAGCGGATGCGCAAACAATTTTTCCGTTTCCGCAAGTTCCACGATCACACCTTTATGGATAACGGCGATGCGGTCACAGATGAAGCGCATCACGGACAGATCGTGCGCGATGAACAGATAGGTGAGCCCATGCTCCTTTTGCAGCTTGCTCATCAGGTTGAGAACCTGCGCGCGAATTGAAACGTCCAGCGCGCTGATCGGTTCATCCGCAATGATGAACTGTGGTTCCATAATCAAAGAGCGGGCAATGCCGATGCGTTGACGTTGGCCGCCGGAAAATTCGTGCGGGAAGCGGCTTGCAAATTCTGGCAGGAGCCCCACATCCAGCAGCGCCTGTTCAACCATTTTGCTGCGTTCTTCCTTAGTGAGGTTCTTTCGCACGTTCATCAGGCCTTCGGACACGATGTAATCGACCTTGGCGCGCTCGTTCAGCGAAGCCATCGGATCCTGGAAGATCATTTGGATGTTCTTCGTGACTTCCTGGTCAAGTTCTTTGCTGATTTTGCCGCTTATGCGTTCGCCGGCAAAAAACACCTCGCCCTTGGAAAGCGGGTTGATGCGGATAATGCCGCGGCCAATCGTGGTTTTTCCAGAGCCGGACTCGCCGACAAGGCCGAACGTTTCCCCTTTGTAAATATCAAAGGATACGTCATGCACAGCAACGAACGGCCTGCGCTTGCTGCCAAAGGTGACTTCCATATTGCGGACGCTGACCAAAGCGTCAGACGAATAGTTTGCCATTAGTCCAAGTCACCTCCCCGGCTGAGTTTTGTTATGTTCTTAAGCTGCGGCGGAGGCGCGATTTTCGGCGCTCTGGGATCGAGCAGCCAAGTGCGCGCTTTGTGAGTTGGCGTAACTTCAAAGTACGGAGGACGCGCCACAAAATCCACCTTGAGCGCCTGCGGGTTGCGCGCGCTGAACGCATCTCCCTTGATGTGCTGGAAGAGGTTCGGAGGTGTGCCTTCGATGGAATAAAGATCTTCGCCCTTCACACCCAATTGAGGGAGGCTTGAAAGCAAAGCCCACGTATAAGGGTGTTTGGGATCATAGAACACCTCGTCACAGGTGCCGATCTCTACGATGTCGCCCGCATACATAACGGCAATGCGATCCGCCACATTTGCAACAACGCCGAGATCGTGCGTGATGTAGATAACCGTCAGGCCATACTTTTCCTGCAGCCGCTTGAGCAATTCAAGAATCTGCGCCTGAATGGTCACGTCAAGCGCTGTGGTCGGTTCATCGCAGATGAGGATTTCCGGCACGCAGGCCATTGCAATCGCGATCACAACCCTTTGGCGCATGCCGCCCGAAAACTCGTGCGGATACTGCTTGTAGCGCCGCTCGGCATCCTCGATGCCGACATCCGTAAGCAGTTCAAGCGTGCGCTTCTTTGCTTCTTCCTTGGAGACTTTGTTATGAAGCGTGAACGCTTCCTGAATCTGCTTGCCGATGGTCTTGAGCGGGTTCAAGCTCGTCATGGGGTCCTGAAACACCATTGCGATGCGCTTTCCGCGGATCTTGATCCATTCTTTTTCCTTCTTGAAGGAAGTAAGATCATAACCGCCATATTGGATGCTTCCATCATCAATCCAGCCGTTGTTGTCCAACAGGCCCATAAAGGTTTTGCAGAACACGCTTTTCCCGGAGCCGGATTCGCCAACGATTGCAAGGCTTTCTCCCTTGTAAAGCTCCATGCTGATGCCGCGGAGCGCGGTGAGCACCTGGCCGCGTAGGTTAAATTTGACAACCAGGTTATCAACGGATAAAATCGGCTTGCTGTAGTCCGGCGCATGGTTCGTGAGAATTTCTTCCATGGTTTACCTCCCTCCCTTACCGGTGGTTGCGCGGATCGGATGCATCCGCAAACGCGTTGCCCAGCGCATAGAATGAGATGGCGATTGCAGATACAACCAATACCGGGAACAGCAGCTGATACCGCTGCGCCGGCACGAGCATGACCTTGCGCCCTTCGTTGATCAGGTTGCCCAAAGAGGGGATTTCGATCGGGAGGCCAAGCCCGATGTAGGTCAGGAACACTTCGGAGCTGATTGCATCCGGAATCGCAAGCGCCGTTTGCAGCATAATGACCGAAATCAACTGCGGCAGAATGTTCCTTGAAATAATCTTCGGGCTCGGTGTTCCAAGGCAACGGGACGCGAGATTAAACTCCCTGTCGCGGTAGATCAGGATCAGGTTGCGGATATACTTGGTCATGCCGATCCAACCGGTGAGGCACATGACGAAAATCATGGTTTTCAGGCTGGGACGCAGGATATACATCAGCAGCATACGGAGAATCGTGTACGGGATGTTATCAAAAAGGTTGTATATCTCCGTAAACAGCCAATCCCATTTTCGCGCATATCCCCAGATGGAACCAAGGATAATGCCAATAATGACGTTGCAAATTGCAACGCAGAGGCCGATGAACAGCGAGGTACGCGTGCCGCTCCAGATGCGCGACCAGAGATCCTGGCCGATGCTGTTGGTGCCGAACCAGAACTCTTCGTTCGGGGATACGTTGCGCAGCGTCTTGCCCGCCTCGTCATTGTAAACAAGGTAAGGATCCTTTTGGTTCGGCAGCAGGGGCTGAATGAAGGTAAACGCGAGAAGGAGCAGAAGGAACGCAAGCAGGAAGACGGAGACCTTCTTCTTGAAAAACACACGGAACGTGCTTCCCCAATAAGAATAGTTGGAATAGCCGATGCGTTCCGCCTCACTTGCATCGTGCTCCGCAACCACGAACAGATCATCCGTGATGGGGGTTACTCCATCATCGCAAAGGCCGACATTCTTGGGGATTTTTACCCGTTCGAATTCCTCCAGCTGATCGGTCGCAACGAACCCATCCTGCAGATTGGAAATTTTCTGATCGGAAAAGCTGCGGCCAAACGGCTTCTTTGCATCTTTAAGGATGCTTTTCTTTTTATTCTTGTCGCTCATTTACCGCCCCTCCCCTTTCTTGACCAGCTTGATGCGCGGGTCGCAAACCATCATTGCAAGATCGCCAAGCAAAAGGCCCGTGATGCTGATTACGGAATAAAGCAGCACCATTGCCTGCACCATCGTGTTATCCTGCCGCTGGATGGACTGGATCAAAAGGCCGCCCATACCAGGAATGGAGAACAGGGATTCCACATAAAGGGAGCCGGAGATGGTGAACAGGATCGAGGTCGGCAAACTCTGCGCCATGGGGATGAACGCGTTGCGCATTACATGGCGGAAGGCAACCTGCCGGGAAGTCATGCCCTTTGCGCGCGCAAGGCGGATGTAATCCATATTCATTTGATCGACCATATAGCGGCGCATCCACATTGCGTTGGAGGCAATGCCGCCAAGGGAGAGGCAGATGATCGGCAGAATCCGGCTTTGTGCCCGCAAAGGGTCGAATAGCATTGGCAGTTTCAGCGCCGTTGAAAGGTAAAGCTGGATTGCCAGAAAATATACTGCGGCGGGCAATGCGTTGATTAGCAGCACATATGCGTTCCCCAATGTGTCGATGAGCTTTCCCTTGCCGCGCGCCATGAAAACACCGAGCGTTAGGCCTACGGCGAGTTGGATGGCAAGTGCAATAATGCCGAATTGGAACGATACCTTTGCTTTTGGAAGAATGATATCTACACAGGGGACGTTTTTGCGAATTACGATGGATTTGCCGAGATCGCCTTCCAAAAGGAGCTTGCGCCAGAAGTTGTAAAGCTGCTTATACCAGGGGTCAAGCAAACCAAGCTCTTTTAAGATATTGTTCTTAACGGTTTCGCTCATGGTATCGGAGCGGCCTTCAAAATAGCCCTCTACCGGCAGAAGCCGCATGAGCATGAATACGATGGAGAGCACCAAAAACATGGTGATGAGCGCTCGTCCCAAACGTCCGAAAATATATCGAATCAACTGTTATTACCTCACATATGAATTCAGGTTATCAAACGCCGTCCGGGTTCGGAACCCGGACGGCATGTGTCGGACACGTTCCGGGTATCGCGGAGGAGCCTTCGCGCGGCGAAGGCCCTCCGCTTTGAACGCATGCGCCTGAATCGCGCAGCGAACCTGATTGGGTGATTAATAGTCGATGCCGTTTGCTTCGGCGTAAGCGATGCGCTCTGCGCGCTCAGCTTCCCAGATGGGGAGCTGCTCAAGATATTCTTCGGTGCTCATGGGCTTTTCATAGACCCACTGATACTTGTAGCGGGAGTCCGACATGCCGAAGGGCGCGTACTGGCTCTCGAACGGGTTCATGCAGGAAGAGAGGTAACCGCAGCCGCCCAGCGTACCCAGCGGGATCACGAACGCCTGATCAAGCAGCCAGGCTTCGACTTCAGCAAGAGCGTTGTAGCGGATGCTGTTGTCAACGGTTTCTGCGGTTGCAGCAGCAACCTTCTCGCCATAAATGAAGTCTTTCCAGTAGGTTTCGTCATAGCCCGTGCGGCCCATGCGGCCGTCGCCGGCTTCCTTGGTGGTCTGGGTGGCCATGCCGTCCGCACGCCAGATGTAGTTGTAGGCCTGGCCAAGGTTGAACGGGTCGGTCCAGGTTTCGGGATCGGCGTAGTCAGGGCCCCAGTAGGACATCATGAAGGAATAGTTGCCTGCGCGGCGGGTTGTGGCCAGGAAGTCCGTATCCGGATAGCCTTCCAGGATGAACTTGATGTAGTCTGTGCCGAGCAGCGCTTCGAGCTGCTGGGAAACGACGACCGCAAGGGAGGTCTGGCTGGTGGATTCGCTGTTGTAGGGCATGTAAGCCATGATCGGGAAGGTGACGCCTGCGGCGGTCAGCTCTTCGATAGCCTTATCCCTGTATTCGAGCGCTTTGTCGCTCTGGAACTGATCCACGGTGCTGTAGGGCGCAAGCGCATCGAGGTACGGATAGTCTTTACCGTCGGCAGCGCAGAAGTTGTACGGCGTAATGGTGCGCAGCACATATTCTTCCGGCGTATGCGGGTCATAGCAGCCAACAGCTTTCACTCGATCAAGGCCATAGTAGAGGGACTTACGGAAGTTTACGTTGTTGGCAGCCGCAAGCCACTGTTCATGGCTCAGGCCGTCGCGCTCGTCATAGGTGGGCATGAAGTTGATCAGATAGAAGTAGCTGTAGGTACCCGGGCGGTTCGGGCGGATGAGGTCGGCTTTTTGGGGGTCGTTCAGCCAGCCGTCGATCTGGTCAGCCGGGATGTCAGCATAGGTAACTTCGCCGCGGAGGAGAGCTTCGGGTGCGAGCGTGGCGGCTTCTGCGTTGTAGCGCTCTTCGATGCGCTCAACGTGGATGTCTTCGATGTCCCAGTAAAGCGGGTTGCGCTCGTGGACAATATAGGAGTTGGCCTCATACTTCGTGCAGAGGAACGCACCGCAATAAAGGATTGTGTCGTAGCTGGTGCCGAAGGTTTCGCCCATCTCATCGAGGAACTGAGCGCAGGTCGGATAGCCCCAGTTGTAAGTCAGGCGGGAAAGGAAATACGGACAGGGCGCTTCCAGCGTAAACTCGAGTTCATAGGTGCTGATGGCCTTGATGCCAACGGTGCTCCAATCAGCCGCTTTACCTGCTTCAAGCGCAAGGTAGTATTCTTCAGCGCCGACGATGTCAAACAGCAGGTCCGCAGTGCGGGCGGTGTTGGCGGGATCAAGGATCCACTTCGCGCTGGTCACCCAGTCCTCAGCGACGACTTCGGTGCCGTATTCGCTGCCGTCCTGACGCTGCCACTTCACGCCCTCGCGAATCTTGAACGTCCAGGTTAGGCCGTCTTCGGACGTCGTCCAGCTTTCCGCAAGGCAGGGCTGGCACATGCCGTAGTTATCGTACTCAACAAGGGAGTCAATCCAGTTTGCCCAGGTGCTGCCAGAGGAGGGGTGCAAGGGGTTCCAGTCGGAGATTTCATCGGAATAGAACAGCTTCACGACCTGCTCTGCGGCTGCGCCCTTCGGGCGCTCAGCCTCAGTGCTGCCGCTGGGCTGTGTGGGAGCTTGCGTCTCTGTCCCGGTTTGGCCGCTATCACTGGGGCCGCTGGGGTCGCTGGGGTTGTCGGCAGGCTCGCCGCAGCCGGACAGTGCGCCAAGCACCATGACCACAGCCAGTAAAAGAGAAAGCCATTTCTTCTTCATGTGAGTGTGTCTCCTTCATTATTGTTTTTTTGCGGACACTTTAATTGCGCCGGCAAAATTTGGCATCAAAAAAAGCGGGGAAGGAAGCGGTTCCGGAAAAGAAACGCTGGCCGCGGCCATAGACCGAAGAACAGAACAAAATCTTAACATATTCTTAACGACCAACGTTCAAACTCCCTTGCGGCTCAGTGCAGAGATTACGTCAAAGTCCTATGTTCTCTGCGTCAGAATTTAGGATATATGATATATTTTTGCCGAGATCCCATCGGCAGAATTTAAATTATCCGTTTTGTCGTCAACCTCTCTACTTGCGAGGATATAAAACGATGAGCGGTTGCAAAAGTACAGGTTACAGTTCAAATGAGTATTTGCTAAATTTTATTTTTGGATTATAACATAAACAGAACCATTACGCAAGCATTTTCGAAATGCAATTTGTGCAAGGAGTGTAGGATTACAATACATCTTGGACAGCGAGAAGAAAAAGGATGAAGGATTCGCACAAATCGGTTATTGTGAGTTTAGGAAAAACAACAAGGACCGAAAGGAAGTGCAAATCCCTCATGACAAGTGTAACACAGGACATGAAGTACAGGCAAT
>DCKB01000048.1 GCA_002320595.1 Christensenella sp. UBA1685 | reverse complement strand
CCAGAATTCTGCAAACTATGTCCCTTTTTGTGCTCTTCCCAACTTGCGCACCTTATTGTACCTTATCTTCGAGGCCGTTCAAGTTAAGTAATCGCGTCTGAATTACAAGATAAACAATAGCGCCTTGCTCTTATGAGCCAGGCGCCTGTTTTCTTTTCCCTTTTCTTTTCTCAATCCCGCCGGGAACGGTTTGCGATCATGAACAGCCGCAGGAAGGAAACGAATGCGGAAAGCGCCGCCACCACATAGGTCATCGCCGCCGCGCGCAGCACAGCCTTTGCAGCGCCTTCTTCCTCCCCGCCCGAAATGTATCCGCCCTCGGAAAGCATGGCAATGCCGCGGCGGGAAGCGTTGAATTCCACCGGCAGCGTCACAAGCTGGAACATCAGGATGCCGCCGAAAAGCAGCGCGCCGAACACGGCAATGGAATAGTTCCCCATAATCACCCCGAGCAGCACCAGATAAGGCGACACTGCGGAGCCGATGTTGGCCACCGGCACAAGCGCGTTGCGCACGCGGATGGGCGTATACCCTTCCTGATACTGCATCACATGGCCGATCTCATGCGCCGCAACGGCGAGCGCCGCAACGGAAGATTGGTCAAACACCGCTTCCGAAAGGCCAACCGTGTTGGTTTTGGGGTTAAAGTGGTCGGTCAGCGCGCCGGAAACGCGGGTAAGCTGCGCGTTGCTGCCGCCGTAAAGGAGCATGCGCTGCGCTACGTCACACGCGCGCAGGCCGGTTCGCGCAGGCATGTTCGAGTATTTCCGGAATGTGCTCTGCACGCGGGAGGAGGCGATCATGCCGATCACCGCAACGACGAGCACCACCCACAGCATGGAATCATAATAAAAATACGGCATTGCGTTCAGCCCTTTCCTGCACAGGTTTTTTGTATTGTAACCAGTATACCACAAACCGGGATTTCCCGGCGCGCACTTCACAATTTTTCCGCAGAATGTTATCATTGTAGTCGTAGTATCCCTGCAATCTCATGAAAGGGCCCCACGTTTTATGACTCGCGACATCCTCGGCCTTTCGGACAAGGCGTTCTATCGGAAAGTATTTGCCGTCTGCCTGCCCATTATGCTCCAGCAGCTCCTTTCCACCGCCATGTACATGGTGGATACCATCATGATCGGCGGCTTGGGCGACATTGAGCTTGCGGGCGTTGGTGCGGCAAACCAGCTTGCGTACCTGCTGGACATCTGCCTGTTCGGCGTCACGGGCGGCGGAAGCGTGTTTATGGCGCAATACTTCGGCAAAAAGGATCTTGCCGGCGTGCGCCGCACGCTCGGCCTCTGCATCGTGCTCGCCGGCGCATGCGCAGCGTTGTTCGTTGCCGTGGCGCAGGGCTTCGGCGGGTTCTGCGTGGGCCTGTTCAGCGAAGAAGCTGCCGTAACAGCGCGTGGTGTGGAGTATCTTTCCATCGCCTCCTGGGGGTATTTGTTCAAAGCGCTCGTCTATCCCTTCGGCGCGGTCCACAAATCCACCGGCCATGCAAAGCTGCCCATGCTTTCCGGCCTTGCGGGGCTTCTTGTGAACATGTTCCTGAACTATTGCCTCATCTTCGGCAATCTAGGCTTCCCGATGCTCGGCGTGCGGGGCGCAGCCGTCGCAACGCTCATCGGCTCCGCAGTGGATTGCGGCACGCTGCTGTTCTTCAGCTTCGCCCGTGATACCGCCGCCCGCGCAAAATGGCATGAACTGTTCGACCATGTGTTTGCCAATATCCGCCCGTTCATCGCCGTAAGCGCGCCCGTGCTGCTGGATGATTCCATCTGGGCGCTCGGCATGCTTGCACAGAATGCGATTTACGGCAAAATGGGCACGGATGCTTTCGCCGCGATGATGATCGTCGGCACGGTGGATAAGCTTTCCTTCATCCTGCTTCAGGGCATCGGCACGGCGGCCGCGGTCGTCATCGGCAATACGCTTGGCGCAAGCGGGCAGGATGACGCCTACGTTTACGGCAAGCGTTTCCTTTGGCTCTCCGCGCTCGTCGGCACGCTCGTTGCGGTGCTCGTCTGCACGCTTGGGGTATACGTCCCCTATCTTTACACCAATACCACGCCTGCAACGCAGGCGCTTGCCGCGGATACGACCTTTGTAATGGGCTTTGCCCTGCCGCTTTGGGCGCTGAACTTCACGATCATCGTGGGCATCCTCCGAAGCGGCGGGGATACGCGCGCAGCGGCAATCATCGACCTGCTCCCCATGTGGGTCATCTCCATCCCGCTCTCGCTGCTCGTCGGGCTGTATTTCAAGCTCCCGCTCCCGTACATTTATGCCTGCCAGCATGTGGCAAGCCTCGTGCGCCTTTGGTTCGCGCTGCGCCGCACGCACCGCGGCGAATGGGCGCGGCAGCTGGTGTAAGGATATGCGCCGGGCATATGCATGCTTACAGAGATGCGAAAGGCACGGCCTTGGAATGACGGATATGGATTGGAAATATATGTTATATTCAGGCGGGCAGCATTGACGGACGGCATAAAATGATAATAATTCATGGTAAGATCAAACACGATTTGGGGTGCAAGCAATTGAAACGACGGATCATTTACCGAACAACACATATCGCCTGTTGGGTGATGCTCATTGCTCTGTTGCTCGAACTGCTGGCTTTTGCGGTTTGGGATATGCGCAATTTTGTGCTTCTCGGGTGCACCCTTGCAGCAGGGCTCATTATGGCTGCCGCCAACGCTTTTTCCATCGCCTGCCCATTCTGCAATCGGCCGCTGCCGGTGCATGCGTTCAAGAAGCCGGGCACGTGCGCCTGCGAATTCTGCGGCAAGGAAGTCAACATCGTGTGATGCTGCGCCGAGAGAATCGGTCGAACCGCATCGAATTATGAACTTTTATCGTAAAACAATAAATTTATATTGAAATTCAATAATTTCCATGCTACAATACCTCCAAGAAAGCGATTTCATCCGGAGGTATTGTTCTTTTATGAAAGCGAAGCTCCTGCCCCGCATCACGGAGGCCATGCTCTATCTTCTTGCGGCGTTTGTGCTTCTTTGCGCCGTGACGCTTTACATCCCGGGCAGTGGTTTGGATCAGATCATCGCTGCCTACTGCCAAACGGATTCCAATCCCGTTGCGCTGCGCGTATTCCTTACGGCTGCTGCCGTATTTGCGCTGTGGATTCTCTTTGAACTCCTGCTCGTAATGCGCACGGTTTCCACCGACCCTTTTGTGCAGCGCAACGTGCATGCGTTCGTGCGCATGGGCATTGCGGCGGAGCTTGCGGGCGCAATGTTCGCCGTGCGGTGCGCCGCATACTTCACGCTCATGACGGCTGTGTGCGCAATCGTGATGCTGCTTGCGGGCCTGTTTGCGCTCGTGCTTGCGGGTGTGTTCCGCCGCGCCGTTGCGTTCAAGCTTGAAAACGACCTGACGATTTAAGGAGGCAAGCGCAATGATCCGTGTCAACCTTGACGTGATGCTTGCAAAGCGCAGGCTTTCCTCCGGCGAGCTGGCCGAACGCCTCGGTATCACGCCGGCGAACCTTTCCATCCTCAAAACCAACAAGGGAAAAGCCATCCGCTTTTCTACGCTCGATGCGCTCTGCCGGATTCTGGAATGCCAGCCGGCGGACATTCTGGAATACGTTCCGGACACAACGGAAAGCGAGGCCGTCTGATGGAACAAAAATACTATGAGCAACCGCCCGCACCCTCTTCCGGCCAGGCTTCCGCGCCCGAAAAGCGCGTGTATGCCCCTCTGCAGCGGCTGATGCTTCTGTTTGCGCTCGCGCTCGGGGGGATCGCCGCCTTCTGGTGGTTCGGGGAAGCCGGCGCGTTCTTTTCCAGCACCGTCCGTGAATTCGTCCCCGCCTATGCGGTGTTCTGGGCCGTGTATGCCGCGGGCTTCTGCGCGGCGAACCCAAAGCGTGCCCTCCGCCCTTCCAGTCTGTTCCTGCTTGCCGCCACGGCGCTGCTGTTTTTGCGTTACGCCATATACGCGCAGGCGGAAACATCGTTGCTCAACCTGTTCGTGATCCCGCTTCTTCTGATGCTGCATGCCGTGGACTGTGCCTTTGATGTGCCTGCCTGCCGGGAAGGACAGTATTTCAGTTTGTATCTGCGCGGCTGGTTCGTCGCTCCGTTCGCATGCATCGGCCGCTTTTTCGGCGCGCTCGGGAGCCTGTTCCCGAGCGGCAAGGGCAGCCCGCGGGCGCGCGCCGTGCGGCTCGGCCTTCTTTGTGCGCTCCCGGTTGCGATCCTTGTGGCGTCGCTGCTTCTTCAGGCGGACGCGGTGATGGCCTATTATCTTACAAATTTCCTCAAAGGGTTGTCCTTCGGCAGCTTTTTGCCGCGCCTTGCAGGGGCGTTGCTTGTTGCGATGCTGTTCTATTCGTTCCTGCATGCGATGACGTGGCAAAAACCCGCCGTGCCGGATGCGCCGTATCAAAAAGCCATCGACCTGGCGAGCGTACTTGCAGCGCTCGGGCTTCTGCTCGCGGTATATGCCGTGTTTGCAGCCTTCCAGTTCACGTACCTCACCGGGCTTGCGGGCCTACCGGCGGAGCTGACTTATTCCGAATATGCGGTGCGCGGGTTTCGTGAGCTTTGCGCTGTGGCAACGATCAACTTTGCAGCCTTCGGCGTTTGCCTTGCCTTCACGCGGGAGCACCGTGCGCTTCGCCCCATGCTGCTTGCGCTCCTCGGCGCCACGGCTCTCATTCTCGTTTCCGCACTCTTCCGCCTCGCGCTCTACATCCGCGCCTATGGCCTTACCATCAACCGCATTCTGCCGCTTTGGTTCATGCTTTTTCTGCTTGCGGTGCTCGCGCTCTGCGCGGTGAAGCTCTACCGGCCGAAGCTCCGGCTCATCCGCCTGCTCGCGGGTGTGCTCGTCGCGTGGTATCTTTGCCTCAGCGCACTGAACCTTGATGCAATCATCGCAAAAAGCGTGCTCGCGGACGCGGAACGCAAGGGCGGCTTAACCGAAACAAACGCCAATCTCCTGCGCTACCAGCTTTCGCAGGATGCGCGCGGCGTGCTTCTCAAGAGCCCGCTGCGGGAGCAGATTTATTACGATGTTGCACCGGAAGACATCCTGAACAAGTAACCGGGAAAAGGAGGAGGTTTTCACAATGAAGCACGGCACAGCACCCAAGCGGCAGCATGCGCGTTTGCTGCTCGCGCTTTGCCTCACAGCCTGCTTTGCCTGCGGCTGCGGGGAAGCGGTCGGCCCGGAACGGTTTTATGCAGAAAACCGGGAAGCGCTTGAAAACGCTGTTTATGAAATTATGGCAAATGGGAATGTCGATGGCGTCCAAATCCAAGGGGTCGAGCGTATTTCCTATTGGGAATCCGAAAACCCGATCATTGAATTCATCATTTCAACATCCGGAAGCGTCCCCGCTTGCACATATAAAGGCATCTACTACTCCGCAAGCGGAGAGCCGGCGGCATTTCAATGCGCGGATGTGGCCTTGACCGAAACGGAAACCGGGTGGGCCTGGGCTGCGGAAGGCGACAACCATGGGGCTACGGTCCATATTGAAGGAAATTGGTTCGCTTTTGAGGCCGCGCTTTAATTGACCTGTGGGTTTTCTTTTCATCCATCCTGAATCACAGAAAGGAGTTCCATCCATGAAGCTTACCATCACACCTAAACGGCGGCATGCGCGTTTGCTGCTCGTGCTCTGCCTTACCGCCTGCCTTGCTTGCGGCTGCGGCAAACGGGTCAATGCGCCTGACCCGGACGCAAACCTCTATATCGTATTTGACAGTACCGATGCGGTGCGCTCCGTTTCAATCGGCCAGGAAGGCGGCGCTGCGAACGAAACCGTGCAGTACGCGGACGGTACACCGTTTCTTGCCGGGGAAACCTTCAGCTTTTCCGTTGCGGAATCTGCTTCCCTCCCCATAACGGTGCGCATTTATGCGGGCACAGGGCAGGAGATGGGGGATCCGCTTGCCGAGGCGGAATTCACGCTGGATCTTTCTGAAGGGAAGAACGCCTTGCTCCGCATTTTTAACGACGCGGACGGCGCGCTCGTGATCGAGCATGACGGGCATCTGAACTTCGAGCTTTCCGCCTGAGCTTGACAGACGCTCCGCCGCATGGTACGATACTTGTACAATAAGGGAGTAGCCGGCGCGGCACGCTGCGCGGCAAAGTCGACACACTGGAAGCGCTGCTTCCCGGCTTGGCATGAAATGGCGAGACTTATCTGTTCAAACGGCAGATAGGTCTCTTTTTTTGCTCATATATTTAAATCGGCACAATTGGAGGAACAAAGGCATGCAGATATGGGAGCTTTTCATCATCGCCGTGGGCTTGTCCATGGACGCGTTCGCAGTGGCGGTCTGCAAAGGGCTTTCGGTGCGGAAGGTTTCGCCGGGGCATGCGCTCACGGCAGGGCTGTACTTCGGCGGGTTTCAGGCGCTGATGCCGCTCCTCGGCTACTTCCTCGGCACACAGTTTGAGTCGCTGATTCAATCCGTGGATCACTGGATCGCCTTTGCGCTGCTCGGGCTCATCGGCGCGAACATGATCCGCGAATCCCGCTCTGAAAGCGAGGAGCTCAACGATTCTTTCGGCCCGAAGGCCATGCTCCCGCTTGCCGTCGCCACCAGCATCGATGCGCTTGCCGTGGGCGTTACGTTCGCGTTTTTGCAGGTGCAGATCGCTCCCGCCGTGGCTTTCATCGGCGTAATTACCTTTGCTCTTTCCTGCCTCGGCGTGAAGCTCGGCAACGTGTTCGGCGCAAAATATAAGTCCCGCGCAGAGCTTTTCGGCGGGATCGTGCTCATCCTGATGGGCGCAAAAATCCTGCTGGAACATTTGGGCGTGCTTGGGTAAGGAGCGCAAAGGCCCATAAGGGGACTTGTTTTTAGAAGGGCTGCGCCCTTCACCTGCCTTTTTGGCGGGGACAAGAAGGCTTGCAGCCTTCACCTGTTTTTGCAAGGTGGGCGTTTGGCTGCGGTTTCTTTCCGGCTCTGACGGGGTGTACGTCAGAACGGACGAAACCCGAAGGGTTTCGTTCCTGTCGGCGTTTCCCGCCCGGGAGTGAAGCGAGAGGGAAACGCCGCAAAAGCCAAGCCGGCGGCAGGCCGCCGGCCTGCAGCGCCTCTGCGCTGTTTTAGTCTTTAATCCGCACGCTTCTTTCCCCAGAAGAACAGCGCCACGGTGCCGGGGCCAGTGTGGCTTCCGATGGTCGTGCCGACGCTGTTGATTTCAACCTTGCCGCTCAAGTTCGGGAAGCGCTCCTCCACAAGATCCGCAACATAGCGCGCATCCTCGTAGCAATAGGATTGGGAGATGTAGCACTTGCCGGAATAGGCAAGCCCGCCCTCCGCGTTTTCCGCCATGCGCTCCACTTGTTTTTGCAGCACGCGCTTCTTGGTGCGCACCTTTTCGCGCGGGATCAGCCGGCCGAGGTTATCCATGTTCAAAAGCGGGCAGATGCCGAGCATGGAGCCGAAAAAGCCTGCCGTTTTGCTGATGCGGCCGCCCTTGATGTAAAACGTCAGATCCGTGGAAATAAACCAGTGGTGCAGTTCAAGCTTATGTTCCTCCGCCCAGGCATACACCTCATCCACGGACATGCCGGAATCCCTGAGGTCAGCCAGTTTGTCCATAATCAGCCCATAGCCGGAGGATGCGCCGAGCGAGTCCACAACGCGAATCTTGCGTTCCGGGTATTTCTGCGAAAGTTCCTCCGCGGCTGCTTTGGCTGCGTTGTATACGCCGGAAATACCGGAGGAAAGGCTCACATGCAGGACGTCCTTCCCCGCCGCAAGGAATGGCGTGAAGTATTCCACGAACTCCTCCGTGTTTACCTGGGAGGTTTTCGTCTCCGCCCCGTTTATCATGGCGCGGTAGAAATCGTCGAAGGAGATGGACTGCCCCAAATCGTCGCTGTATTCCTTGCCGTCCAGATAAAAGTGAAAGCAAATGTAATGGATGTTCCTGTCTTCAAAATGTTCCTTTGAAAGGTCTGCCGTTGAGCAGCAGCTCAACACAAAATCGTTCATACTCCAACCTCCCTGTAAATTTATTTGTGTCCGCCTTGGTCCGAGGCGCCGTTTGCAGTCTTTATTGTCTTATTCTACCATGCGGCGGCTATAATCGGTATACCCAAATAGCCGGTTTTGAATACTCCCAGCATCATTTCGCGGCTGCGAAGCTGTAATCTGCCGCCATGCGCGTTTCAAACCATGCGGAAAGATCCCGGCCCGTCGCTTCCTCAAATGCGGCAAGCAGATCTTTCTCAGTTGCGTTTTTAAAGCTGTTTGCGTCGAAGTAGATGCGCAGCGCTCCAAAGAACGCTTCATCCCCAAGCTCCTCCCAAAGCGCACGGTACAGCGCCGCGCCGTGTGCGTAAACGGTCATGAAGTATTCTCCGCCCCCGAATGCATAAAGCGAATCGTCCAGCCGCGTCGTGCGTTCCGTTGCGCCATACTCCGCGAAGCGCTCGTTCCAAAGCTTTTCCGCCGCCTGTTCGCCGTTCTTTTCCGCATAACAGCGGAAAGCCAAAAATTCTACAAGCGATTCATCCAGCCAGGGCGCTCTGATCTGATCGCTCCCCACAAGGGCGTAAAACCACTGGTGGGCTACCTCATGCGCGATCACAAGTTCGCCCATTTCCGCACGGTTATTAGAGCGCAGGTAGCGGGATGAAATCATCACAAGGCCCGGGTATTCCATGCCGCCCGTCTGGTCAAACGGCACCACGAACAGTTCCGTATACGGATAAAGGCCAATCTTGCGGCTGTAAAAATCCAGCGCATAGGTAGCCGCCTCTGCGCTGAACTGTGCAGCGCCCTCGGTTGCAGCAATCCCCCGTACAGTCGCGCGCGCAGTTGCCGTTCCCTCCGTTCTCGTCACGCCGTCCGCGACGAGGGCAAGCGCAAAGTCCCGCACCCGGGGCGCCGCAATGTAGTATGTGTTTTCATAATAGTTTTCTTTTTTTTCAACCAGAGTGCCCGTGTAAGCAAGCGCATGCGTTTTGGGGAACGTCACAACCACGCGGTAATCCGCCGTTTCGCTGTAAAACGCATCGCCCTCTCCGGTGTAAGGATCCGTTCGCCATGCGCCGTTTTCATATACGGCGGCAATCGGCAGGAAGTTGCCGAGCATGAGCCCCGTCTCGTTCGTGCCGAAGCGGCTTCCCGTTTTTGGCGCGGCAATACGAAAGCCGAGGTACAGCTCCGCGCTCCCGCCCGGGGCGATTTCCAGCGGCAAAGGCACGGTAAGGATGCTCCCGGCCTCGCCGGAAAGCTCGTAATAGGCCCGCTCGCCGTTTACCGCCACCGTTTCAAGCGTAAGGCACCCGGGTGAAACATCGTTTGCATGCAGGCGCAGCTTCACGGCATACAGCACATCCGAAGATGTGTTCACATAGGTCAGGCGCAGTTTGCCGTATATCCCGGCTGTGCGCGGATCAACGGAAAGCGCCGCCTCGTACAGGTTTCCCGTGCGCGCGGCCTGCGCATCCGCTGGGGGCGTGGGCGCCCAATCCGGCTCTGGCGTAGGTTCCGGCGGCGTTTCTTCCGGCAGCTCGCTCCAGGGGTTGGGCGTTTTGGCGGGTTCAGCCCGCGTTCCATTCCCGTTTAAGGGCAGTGCGGCCAGCGCCGCTGTCATCCCCAGCGCCGCCGCAGTCAAAAACAGATATTTCCACTGCAATAGCTTTTTCATATTCATAAATGTATTATAGCATGGATGGGAGCATACGGCCAAATCCGCAACCGTAAACTTTTATTGCGTTGCGCAGCGGGCGGTTGCGGCTTATAATTGAAACGGACGGCGGCTGCTTGCCGCGGAGGTAACTTGTCAGTTTTTTGGAGGTGTCCATGCCCGTTTTTCTTAAGCGCAACCCGCTGCTGGATGTAACAGCGGTCAGCAATGTTTTTTTGCTTGAATATATGCCCAAAGCGCCCGAAGGCTTCACAAAGGCGTATCTGCTTGGCCTGATGCAAACCGGCGCGCCCGGTGCGGAGGTCGCCGGGCTCGATGTTTCGGGCGTGCTCGGCGTGAGCGAAGCAGAGCTTGCGCGCGCGTTTGCCTATTGGCAGGCCGCTGGGCTTGTGCGCATCGTTTCAGACGCGCCGCTCACTGTGGAATACCTCCCGGCGGGCGCTTCCTCCGGGCTTGCCGCTGGGGATGCGCCGCGCAAATATGCTTCGCTTGTGGCCGCTTTGCAGGATGTGGCCGGCACGCGCGTGTTTTCCGGCCATGAGCTTTCTGAAATTTATGATTGGATCGAAGCCTTCCGTTTTGAGGAAGCCACCGCTGTGCTCTGCGTGAAGGATTGTCTCGCGCGCTGCGGCGCAAGGGCGAAGCTGTGGCAGATGAATGCCACAGCAAAGCGCTGGGCGGATGCGGGCGTGGCCACGCCGGAGGAAGCGGAGCGCTACCTTGCCTTGGAAGCGCAGCGTTCTGCGGGTGCGCAGCGGCTCCTCCGGCGTTGGAAGCGCAGCCGCGCCGCCACGGAGGATGAGCTTGCCCTCTATACGAAGTGGACGGAGGAATGGGGGTTTGACGAAAGCGTGATCTTCGATGCCTGCGCTGAGATGACCTCCGCCGCGCAGCCGAGCTTCCGTTATCTTGATACCATTCTGAAAACGTACCGCCTCAATGGCGCCGTTACCGCGGAGGCCGCCGCCGAACTTCGCCGTGCGCGCGATGCGGCGGATGAGCTGGCGCGCATGTTGTTTGAACGCGCCGGCATCCGCCGCACGCCGACGCTCGCACAGCATGAGCAAATCGACGCATGGCATGACAAATGGCATATGGACGCGGAGCTGTTGTTATATGCGGCGGATGAATCCCGTGCAGCGGCGCAGCCGTTTGCAAACATCAAAAAGCTTGTGACGGCATGGTATGGCGCAAATGTTGCCACCGTGGCCGCCGCACAGGAATTTGAACGAAAAAAGGCCGCTTCCCCCGCCGCCCAGGTGAAGCGCACACGCGCGCACAATCACCACCAGCGCGCCTATTCCGATGAGGAGCTTGCCAAAATCGGCATCGACCTGCTGGAGGACTGATCCGCTGCCAAAACGTCAAAAAGCGCCGGAGGGGGATTCCTTTCCGGCGCAGGTTTTTTAAATACAAAAGCTTCCGTAAAAACCGCTCGTTTCTGTCTGCGACAGTAAGAAATATTTTGCTTATTGGGAATGTCCCAAGCCTTAAGCAAACTGAAATTTGTTAATTAATTACTTCCCCATGGACTATAACTCTTCCTTCGTCGGGGCATTTAGCATCGAAACATTTTGCTTTAGTATTTCCATGGTCAAGTTCTGCTCCGTTTTGAAGCGCATAAACCATAGGATAAATTGTGTTCCAAAGTTCGTGGCACATCGGAGGACATATGTCCTCAACGACAAATACATCGCCTTTTTTGCAATAGTCGCATCTGCAACTGCTCTCAGCAACAGTAACCTTTATTTTCTTATTCACCTCATAACCTCCATAAACAAAGATTTTTCAACTTCCTCGACATATACATTATTGCAATTATATATGAATTTTCACATCATAGTCCCGCTCTGTACGAAACAGCACAGCCAACCACCCTCGTCAACGGTCAAGATGAACGGGCTTTGCCCTCCGTTGATAAGTGCGTCTGTCCCCGCTCATTTGGCAGACGAGAGGGCGAACGCAACAAATGCTTTCATCCTCGCATATCACGATATTCCCTTATATCTGCCCGTATCGCTTGATATCGCCCTAGAAAATTCGGGCGCCATTTGGGCGCAAAAGCAACAAAACAAATACTATTCTTATTACCGCAGGCTCTTGCCCTTAAGCTCGATCACGCTGAACAGGCGCGGCGAGGTCATGCGCGAAAACAGGCGTTCGCCGTAATCGTCAAGCAACTGTGCTTTGCCAAGGTTTGTGGCGATCACCGTAGCTTTGTCTGCATTCTGCCGCTCGTTGATCGCGGAAAACAGCACTTCATAGGTCACGTTCTGGATGAACGGCTCCGTGCCAAGGTCGTCAATCAGAAGCAGGTCCGGCGTCGCAAGCCCCGCGGCCGAGAGCCCGCCGTCCCGCTCGCGGATGCCGCGCAGCATGCGGTCCAGCAGGTTATAGGCCGTGTATTTCTGAACGGACCAGCCCCGCCCAAGCGCGCGCTGGCCGATGCAGTCCAGCAAAAAGGTTTTCCCCAAGCCCACGTCGCCCATCAGCAGCAGGCCCTTTGCGCCGTTGAAGGAAAGCTTTTCCGCGTATTCCTCGCAGATTTCCCTTGCGCGCACGCTCCTGCGCAGCTGCGTTTCCTCCGAATAAATGCCCGTGTCGAACCGTTCAAAGCAGGCGCCTGCCGCAAATCCGGAGGAAGCGTATTCTTCCCGCAGCAGCCGCTTGCGCAGGCACGCGCACATGCGCTGCTCCGGCCCCACAAAGCCTGTGTCCTCGCATTGCGCGCAGCGGAACTGCGGCCGAAGCGATTCCGGCGCGATTCCGTTGTCCGCAAGCAGGCGCTGCGCTTCCGCGTCAAGCGCTGCAATGGCCTGTTCCGTTTCCGCGCGCAGTGCGGCCGGATCCTCCGCCTGAAGCAGTTTGGGGCCAAGCGCAAAGGCGAGGCGGCGCTTTTCCGCGTCGATTGCGGCGAGCCGGGGCAGCGCGGCATAGGCGGCGCTTCTGCGTTCCTCCGCCCCGGCGATTGCCCGCGCGCGCGCCGCCCTGTATTCACTTTCTATGCTTCGTGTCATGCGCATGCCTTTCCTCCCGCTGCGTTTCACTCAACGCCATTATAATGCTTTTCCCCGGCGCGGCACAAGATGTCAGGCATCCGTTTCCTTCTTTTCTCCCGTTTCGGAGAGTTTTTTCAGGGCCGTGCGCAGCGCACCCGGCATCGGCAAGCCGATCTCTCCTGCATTTTCCAGAATGCTGATTCCTTCGTTGGCCACATAAAACGCGATTACCGCCGCACGGATGGCCTGATTTGCTGCCGGGATCATCCGGTCTATCACCGTTGCAAGCGCCACAAGCGCAAAGATGAATACCTTCTTCAACAAGCCGCGGAAGCCCACGTTGCTATCCAGCTTTTTCAGGATCAGCGCCTTGATTACGCCCGTAATATAATCGATGGCCACCACGCACACCAACGCAAGGATCATCGCGTCCCACGGCCCGAACAGGTATGTCGCAGCGCCTCCCAGCGCAGCGGCCCCAACCTTGAGCCAGTCAACCATATGGTTCATCGTTTTTCCTCCTCTGTAGTTCCATTCTCTTATTTTCTTCTTTGGTCCCGCGTTCAGCCCTCGCGCCTCACATAGCGTTCCGCCATGTATCCCTTTGTAAGCGTGCCGCGGAGCGCTGCCGCCACCTCGCACCAGCCGGCCTCGGCAGGCATTGCAAGCAGCCGCTCTCCCGCATGGGCTATGCCAAGCACGGGATGCGCTGTGCCGCGTCCGTTCCGCACGTTCACCGACCCGCCGCCCACCGTGGCAAAATATGCTCCAACCACATCAGGCTCCTCAACAGGGGGTGCATCCGGCAGCGGCAGGCGGCCATAGCGGTTCCAATATCCCTTCCCCCCCGCATTCAAGGCGCGCCGGGTCACGCCGGCGTCACGCCCCTGCGCCTCAATTACAGTTCCGTCGCCTAAATATACGCCCACATGGTGTACTTTACTGCCGTTGTCCCGAAAAACAAGGTCGCCTTTTTCAAGCGCGCTGCGCCGAACCGGGACGCAGTTTCGGTAGAGCCCGGCAGCACTCAGGTCATTTTTATAAAAGCCTGTCATATCCTGCAAATAATGCATAATGAGGCCGGAACAATCGTATGCCGCAATGGGCGATATGCCTTTAGCCTGTAATTCTTTCCAGAATGCCACCACGCGCTGCACGTTTGCTTCGCTGGTTTCGCGCGAGCGGATCCACTTTTCCGTAATTTCTGTTTGGCCCTGTGCGCCCCAAACGTAAAGGGAGCGGCCTACCTGTGCGTCCAAATATTCAATAAACTCATCAATCATGTTTCAGTTTTCCTTCCTGTTCAGGATAAGCGCCGTCCCCACGAAAAAGTTCCGGCGCACCTGTTTCCATACTATGCCGCCGCCCGGCCGCCGCTCATTGCCTCTCCCAGCCACTTGGGGTCTGCTCCGGCGTCCATACGTTGACCCCTTCAAATACCGACTTGTACAGTGCGCCTTTCCACCAGCCGCATTCGCCCTTTGCGAATCCTAACCCCGGCGCAAAAGTTTCCGGAATGATTCGGTATCCTTCGCGGTAAGAAATCTCCTCCCACAATGCAGGCGCACTGTCCGGCGCGTTCTTCGGTACATCCCAAAGGTCGACCGCGGCGCGCTTCAAAGTGCCGTTCCAGTTGATGCGGGTTCCCGCCCTTATCAGCGCTCCATCGCCTTGCAGCGTTGGGTACAGCGGCACCGCCCTGCTTGCCGCCGCGTCATCCAATGCGGCGCCCGCAGTGTCCATTGCAGCGCGCACCTTCTGTGCGCCGTTCAGCCATCTTCCCATGTTATACTCCTTCCTCCGGCTCCACACCAAGCAGCGCCAAAGCTGCCGCCATATCTTCCGCTTCGCTCGGCTGCGGCTCCAAAACGGCTTCATAGTTGAAAACCAACCGCGGCGCTTCGCCGGATACATCAACGGCAACGTTCACAATGCGCGGGTTGCCTTCCGCGTCAGCAGGTGAAAATGCGGCTTCGGTCTCCGGGTCTGGTTCGTCCCATTGAAAAACACCCCAATCAGTTAAATTGAGGTGTTCCGCTTCTTTGTCTGCCGCACAGTTCGGGTTTAAATTGCCCTCCGCCGCATACGAATGCAGAACCGCGCCCGTTTCTGCGTTATAAAATATCCTTCGTCTGAACATGGATCAAACCTCACTTTCCAATTGCCCACCAGTGATAGGGCATCAAGGTGGTGGTGGGGAACTTCATTGTGAATCCATCATCCGATACCGTGGCGCTGACATTTGCCGCAGTTTGCTTTGCGATGTTTCCATCTGCATCGCACACAAACCCGCGTGCGTTTCCGTAGTCCGCCGGATTGGTTATTGATACTCCAACCACCGCATATGGCCGAAACCCCAACCCCGTTACGTTAAGCGTATAGTTTGTGCTGTCTGCGCTCTGCGTTCCGTTTGCGGATTTCAGCTTTCCGCCCCCGCCTGCCATATTGAAAATCATGCTCTCACCCCACGATCAGAATATTTGCGGTCACAGAATCGGCAGGCACAGTGTCGCATGCAAATTTAAGCTGGCCGTTGTTCGATGTAATGCAGCGAACGCCGGCCTCAGCCCATAGTTTCAGGCTTGCCGGCGCCGGCGTTACGATGATGATGCTCTCATCCGTTATGCCGGGCACAGTTTCCCACCTTGTTAATCCGAAGCTTTCCCATCCGCTCGTGTCAAGGAAAAGTTCTTTTGTCTGCGGAGCTGCCGCCGCGCCCAAAGAGGAAAGCGTGTGCGTGTGCCCGGCTGCGGCGTATTCGCCGTGCGTATGGTTTTCCTCCGCTGCGCCGATCGAAGCGGGGGAAATCGGGTCCGCACCTCCTTCCGCATGGCGGGCCGCGTGGGCTGCCTGACCCGTTGCTGCGGCGGCAGCATATGCTGCCGCTGCAGCGGCGTCCGCCGTCTCCACCGCGGCCGCAGCCTGTGCCATCAATCCCACAAGCAGCGGATATTCGCCTGTGGACTGCACGGTTTCATCGTTCAGGATGCCGCGGCGGCAGGTAAAGTTGAACTTTGCGCTTGTCACAAGCGTTTTAAGCGCCGCACCGGAATAGATCTGCAATTCGCATTCCACCATGCCGGGCGCGAAGGAGGTGCTGAACAGCGAGATCGTCACCTCGTTTCCCGCCGCGCCGCCGATGCATACCCCGCCGTCCTCCGCTCCGCTGTCCTGGGAGGACGTCCCGGTCGATTTGGAAAATATGGCAAGAACACGGCATCCGCTCAGGTTTACGGGTTCTCCGTCGTCCGTGAGGAGAATGTGCAGCACGTTCCCCGTGTCCCCCTCCACCACACTGAATTCCCGGTTGGAAATGGATCGCCCGATATCCAGTGCGATCTCGAATTTCTTCAATACTTCTCCGCCGTCCATATGCCGCTTCCTCTCCTGCTTTGCTTTTTCGGGTTCGCTTCCACCTCAAGCGCGGCATATCCTGCGGCGCCCAGCACGCCATAAAGTTCATCCCTGCACTCCTTCCAAAGCTCGGAGCCGGAAGAATACAGCAGGCGGCGATCCGCTTCGCTCATGCGCAGCACAAAGCCCCTGTATTCTGCCGGGGTCATGCTGAAATAAGCATCGTCCTCCGCCGCGCTGCCGTTTGAACGGCGCTTTGGCGCAGAAGCGGCGCTGCTTGCAGCGTTTGCCGATTGATATGCCGCGTACCATTGCGCCGCAAGGCTTGCCGCCGCATTTTGCGCGGTATATGCAAGCTGCGCGTTCTGCATCTGGGCCTGCAAATCCAAATTGGCGTAATATTGCAGGTAAGACGCCACCCGTTCGGACAGCGATGCGGCATAGTTGGATTCCAGCAGCGCCACGTCCCGCTCCGTGTTGGCCATTTCACGCCCCTTCACGGAGGTAACGTACGTGGATGCCCCCATCCCCCGGGAAGCCGCATCCGCATCCAATTCCGCCATGTTCGCTTCTCCCCGCGCGCGGCGGGATGCGATGGCCTGATCCGTGGCCGGGCGCAGCGATGCTTCCACATCCTTTTCAATCTCTGCGCGCGGCGGCGTATAAGCCTGTATCGTGGGCGGCGCATATATGGAAAGCGCTTGGTCGTAATATCCGCGGTATATGCTCGCCGGCGTGCTCCAATCGTTCCTGCCCCCTGCCGTAGACGCCTCGTAAGCCGCCTGGGTTTTCGGGCCCCAGATCCCGTCCGCTGCAACGCCGAGGCGCGTCTGATACTCCTTCACCTTCTGCCGGCTGTCCACGCCGGCAGGCGGGGTGTAGCCCGCCAAAGAATAGCTTGCCATTTCTGATTTCCTCCGTTCATCCTCTGGTTTCAATCGCCGCAAGCCGGGCTTCCAGCTCCGCGATTTTCTGGCTCAGAATCGTAAAATTCTGGTTCAGGCAGTTTTCGTTTGCCTTCACGCGCTCCGTATAGGCCTGCCTGTTTGCGTCCCGTTCCCCGCCGGCGGGCAGGGCGATGTAGTAGAGCGCGCGCATGTCAAGCGCCACTATTCCGTCCTCCTTCGTTCATCAAGCAGCACCTCCGCGCCTGCTTCCAGCGCAAACCGGCCGCCTGCTTCGTTGTAAAAGCGCATGGAAAACGTGCGCCCCTCGCCCGCCAACGGCACCTCGAGCACAGTAGCGCGCGTCTCCGGCACGCGCATGCGGTGGGTTGCCGTGTGGGTGTCGATGGTCATGTCCATCAGGATCACAGAATCCGCAAGGTCGCTGCTACCGCGCAGATACAACTCGCGGATGCTTTTGACAGAGCCTTTGTCGTAAAGGTCGGTCAGCGGCGTCTGCCACCACGCCGCAATGGGCGCGCCGTCGTAAGTCGCGCCTTCCCCAAAGCGGCAAACGCGCCGCGCGCCGTCGATTAAATACAGCACGCCGCCCCGCGCGGACAGGTCGCTTGCCGTAAAGCCGCGCCGCAGCATATAGGTGCAGCGTATCAGATCGTATTCCACAAGCGCACAGCTTCCGCCCTCGTCGATGGTAAAATACAGTTTGTCCCGGCAGAGCGCCCCGCGCGCATCCGCAGCCGAGGCGCGCGCAAGCACTTTGCGGATGCGCCGCGCATCCGGCATGGGCGCCGCACTCACCCCGTTGAAGCAGCAGAGCCCGCCGCCGGTCAGGTAGTACAGCGCGTCGCCCGAAGGCACAATCGCCGTGTGCACAGGCAGTTCCCCGCGGGATTCCACCGCTTCCACAATATAGTTTCCGGGCCTGTCGCCCAAAAGGCGGAAGATGCTGTGCTGTTTGAAGATCAAAAGCTGGTTGGAAAGCGCCGCAAGGCCGATGATCGGGTCTCCGCCCGTATCGCCCACCTCGGTGTGCCCGCCCTCCACGTTCGGGGAAGCTTCCACCGTCCCCCAGTCCTCAATGCTTCTCCCGCTTCCAGGCAGCTCTGACCAGTACAGCCGGTTGGGATGCTCCGGGTCGCCCGCGGAAAACAGGCGGTTGCGATACATGGCAAGGTAGAGCACCTTCGCGTTTGAAAGCTGCGCCTCACTGCCGAACAGGGATGCCTCCGCACCGTCGTATTTCACAAGCTGCGCTTCTCCGCAGCCGATGATGAGGCAGTCCGTGCCGTTGATCTGCGCCTCCGCAAAGTCGAACCGGTGCTTGGTCAGCCCCGGTTCATACGTGTATACGGCGCTCCATGCACTGTCCCTGTATGCGTAAACCACATCCCCCGCGACGGCGAT
The DNA here is from genome assembly GCA_002320595.1 of Christensenella sp. UBA1685. GTDB lineage: Bacteria > Bacillota > Clostridia > Christensenellales > CAG-138 > UBA1685. The sequence goes on along the minus strand of DCKB01000048.1, from coordinate 3,231 downwards.
AAACTGTGCGCCCTCCCGGCGCTGGTGTACGTACAGCCGGTGGAGCGCGGCCATGCCGGGCACGGGCGTTTCGATGTGGCGCACATAACCGCGCGCCACGGCAAGGCTGCCGTCCTCGGTGTCCATGTTGCAGGCGTCCGCGCTCATGCCCGGGGCAATGGCATTTTCGTTCTTGGATTGGTCGATGCCGAAGAACTCGTCAATGCGGTAGGATTTCCTGCCCATGCCGCTCACCACCTGTTCAGGATGCGGTAGCTGTCCGCCCCGCCCATGTGCGGCCGGAGCTTTGCCTTGCCCGCCTCGTACATCTGGAAATAGATGTTACCGCCGCGCTGCACGCCCACCTCGCCGCTTGCGCGCTCGCGCCCCACCACATAGCACACGATGAGCCCGTGCGTCCAATCCGGCAGCTCCGGCACGTCGGTTGTGTTGGAAAGCGTAGGCGGCGCAAAGCGGTAATTTACCTGAACGGTGCTGTCGGCCTTTGCCCCCGGCACGCAAAGCACGCCGGAATCGCCCGTTTCGTGAAAGGCCATATAGCGGCCCAGCCGCTTCACGCCGTGCACGCGGATGCAGGGCCGGGAAAGCTGCTCCGTGCGGAGCAGCTTTCCGTCAAGCGTGAGCTCCTCCGTCCTGCGCGGGCAGTAGGCTTCTGAAAGATCCAGCACGGCTTCGTTGGCAAAGCGGGTCAGCTTTTCCCGCCATGTGTCGAGCGTCTGCGCATCGTGTCCGCGGTCAAGCTGTGCGAGCGCGGATACGATGATGTCGTTGAGCGTCATGCCGTTCTTCCTCCTCACGCGCCGAGGCGCTTGCCGCGCCCCGCGCTGTATTCGCGCACCCCGGCGCGGGAAAGTTCCGCCGCGCGCGCATTCTCCTGAATCAGGCGCGCAAGGCTTTCGGGCACCTGCACGGGCACGCCGCGCGGGATGCGGAAAAAGTAGCCGTTGAAGCCGCCCTCCCACGGCGCATTCTGCCCGTCGTCCACAGGGGCGATCACAAGGCGCACCTTCGGCTCCGCGGCAAGGCGTTTGCCCGCCGCGCCGGAAATCCGGTCGATCTCCCGGTCGCTCATATATTTCATTCTTTATCCCTCCAAAAAATCGTATGTTTTGCATTTGCCCCTTGCATGTCGAAAATCCCGGGATCGTCAAGGACCGCAACCCTTGACTTGCAATCCGGCTTCGGCGACCCATGCGCCGAAACGGATGAAACCCTTAGGGTTTCGTACCTTGCGGCTTTTGCCGCCCGGGGGCAAAGCGGGAAGCAAAAGCCGAAACCGAAGAAGCGGCCCGCGGCCGCTTCTCGGCGCTGCATTACGCGCTTACCCCGTGTTCGATGCGGAGCAGCCAGAGGTCGTTGAGGATCGTGGCCGTGTAGCCCATCACCTTCGCGCCTGCGGTGGCGCGCTGGTCAAGCGGATCGTCCGTCCCTGCGGAGCCGCGGCCCTTGATGATGGTTTGGAGCGCGCCGCCGTCCAGGTCGATTACGCCGTAGGCGTCCTTTCCAAATACAAGCGTGATGTGCACATCGTCCGCAACGCGGGTGGTGCTGTCCAGCTTGCCCGCCTCGGTGCTGTACACATAGGTTCCTGCGCTGATCGCCGTGGAAACGGCGCTTGCAAGGGTAATTGTTTTCGCGGCACGGTCCACAGAGGCAACGCTGTATTCCGTTGCGCCGACGGTCACCTTTGCGCCCGCTTTGGAAAGGAAGGCCGCGGCTTCTGCGGTAAGCTCGTCCACGGTGATGGCGGCGCTGTTTGCGCTGTGTGCAGCCACCTTGCAGTGCACCGCCTGACGGATGACCTTCGCCTCGGTGGATTCCACGAACACCACGCCGAAGAGCATTCCGATTTCGCCCGTGTAAAGCTGCTCCTTTGCGGCATACTTGGAAACGTCCTGCCACAGCGGGTCCTCCTGAAGGTCGTACGTTGCATCCGGGGAGCAGATGCAGATGAAATGCTGTTTGCGGCCGTCCTTCCCGCCAAAGGGGCGCGCTTTTGCCTTCTTGAGCGTGCGCACAGCCTTGCGGATCTCATCCACGCTCAGCGTATCGGCTGCGGTGATCTCGCTGCGCGCGCTCTTGCCGCCCGCGCGTTGGATGTTGTTGCCTGCACACATCGCATCCCGCGTGACCCATTCCACGACCGTGCCGAGCTGCTCGCCCAAAAGCTCCGCGCTGTCGGAAAGCACCTGCTCATAGGCGGTCTGCTCCAGAAGGTCCGAAATTTCAACGTAAGCGCCGTACTGGCTCACCTCCGCCTCCACGGTGCTTTGCGAAAGGGTCTGCCCGTCCGGCGTCACGCCTTCGGTGAGCTCGCACATGTTCTCGTCGATGTCGAACAGGTTCCACCGGCGGAATTCCACGCGCTTTCCGTTGTTTTTTGGGATGCGGCGCTTTTGGCCGTATTGCGCGTGTACAAGGCGGGTGCGCGCGCCTTCCAAAAGCTGCCTGTCAAAAAAAGTCTTGTTCAGGCCGGTGCCTTCCACGGTGTTTTTCGTTGTGTTTGTGATGTCTGCCATTGTATTGTTCCTCTCTTTCTTCTCTTCGGTGGTCCGTTTTTCAGCGGGAGAAATAACGCTGTTTGAAGCGTTCAAATTCCTCGCTGCTCATGTTGGCGAAGTCCTCCTTTGCGCTCACGGGCGCAGCGCTGCGAAGCGGGGTTGGCAAAGCGCGGCGCGCGCGCATTTTTTCGAGCACGGCCTCCTCTGCACCGACATCGGTCTGCTCCGCTGTGCGCATGTTTTCCGCTTCAAACACGCGCACGGCAGCCGTTGCGGGCAGCTCGCGCAGCAGCTGCTGAAACGCATGCTCCCTGAGGTATTCCTCCGCCGGGCGGCGGAGCTGCCCCGCGCGCTCCAACCGGGAAAGCGTCGCGGCCGCCCTGCGGGAGAGCACGTCCATGCTTTCCGGGCGCGCCCCATCCGTCAAAAGCTCCGCCGCCTGCTCCGCGGAAATGCCGAGCTCCTGCGTCAACCCGTCCAGCAGCTCACAGCCCAGGCGGTATTCCGGGCTCTCCTCATATTCCGCACGCACGCGGGCGGCTGCGTCCGGCTCGCGCATGCGCTGCCCGGCCGCCGCACGGGCAATGGGTCCCTGTTTTCCTCCGTTCATCGTTCCTCCTTCCGCGCGTATCCGCCGCGCGGCGCGCCGTTTCGGCCGGCGCCTGCCAAAAATCAAAACGACCAGTTAAACTGGTGGGATGCACCAGCCCTAAAAGGGCATATTACAGGC
>DCKB01000069.1 GCA_002320595.1 Christensenella sp. UBA1685 | reverse complement strand
ACAGTTGTCATGAGGGATTTGCACTTCCTTTCGGTCCTTGTTGTTTTTCCGAAACTCACAATAACCGATTTGTGCGAATCCTTCATCCTTTTTCTTATCGCTGTCCAAGATGTATTGTAATCCTATACGGCAATTTTGTGAAAAAACATGCCGGGGTTTGAATACGCGCGCATTATCGTGTATGATAATTGGATGCAATCCCCAAAAGAAACGGCGGCAGGCGCTGCCGGGAAACCGGAGAAACCGCGACATGGAAATTTGGAGAATTTGCCTCACGGCCGCCGCAGGGTACCTGCTCGGCTCCATCAGCGTAGCGATCCTCGTATGCAGGGGGCTGTACGGCGCGGATGTGCGTGAGCGCGGCAGCGGCAACGCGGGCGCCACCAACGTGGCGCGCGTGTTCGGCATGAATGCAGGCGTGATCACATTTGCGGGCGATTTGCTGAAAACGGCGGCTGCTCTGCTTCTTGGCGCATGGCTGCTGGGCGAACCCGGCAAATGCATTGCCGCCTGCGCATGCCTTGTGGGGCATTGCTGGCCCCTGTTTTTTGGGTTTCGGGGCGGCAAGGGCGTCACGGTCAGCGCGGCAGTGGCACTGCTTTTGGATCCAAGGCTGTTTTTAATCCTTGTCGCAGTGTTTTTCCTTGTGTTTTATTTTGTGCGCACCGTTTCCATCTGCTCAATTTCCGCTGCGCTTGCATACCCGCTTGCAATGTTGCTTTTGGGAGACACTTCTCTGCCGATGCTGCTGACAGGCGTTTTTGTTGCGGTGATGGTTTGCTTCCTGCACCGGGGAAACATAAAGCGGATTTTAAACGGCACAGAACCGAAATTCAAAGCGAAAAAATAGAATTGCAGAACAAAGAGGTAAAGTTATGAAGTTGACGGTAATCGGCTGCGGGCGGTGGGGTACGTTCCTCGCATGGTATCTTGACCGGCTGGGACATGCGGTTACGCTGTATGGGCGCGAAGGCTCCGCCCGGATGCAGCGCCTTATGGACGAGCGCAGAAACGACTATCTGCAGCTGCCGGAGCGCGTGCGGCTTACGACCGTGCTTGCGGAAGCGGCAGAGGCGGAGACGATTGTGATTTCCATCGGCTCACAGAACCTTCAGGACCTGATGAGCCAGCTTGCAGCGCTCAATATCGGCCATAAAACCATCGTTCTTTGCATGAAGGGACTTGAGGCAGGCACGGGCCGCCGCCTTTCCGAAATCGTGAACGGCACGCTGAACGCAACAAACCGCGTGGCGGTGTGGCTTGGGCCGGGGCATGTGCAGGAATTCTGCGCGGGCGTTCCAAACTGCATGGTGATTGATAGCGCGGATGCCTCGCTGAAAGAGACGCTTGCGGAGGCGTTTGCGGGCGATCTGATCCGCTTTTATTATGGGGAGGATCTTTTGGGCAATGAGATTGGTGCGGCTGCGAAAAACGTGATCGGCATCGCTGCAGGCATGTTGGACGGGCTTTCGCTCACTACGCTCAAAGGCGCGCTGATGTCGCGCGGCACGCGGGAGGTTGCAAGGCTCATTGCCGCAATGGGCGGGAACGAGCTTTCCGCATATGGGCTTTGCCACCTTGGGGATTATGAGGCAACTGTGTTTTCCAGACACAGCCAAAACCGCCGTTTTGGCGAAGCGTTTGTGCGCGGCGAAGCATATGAAAAGCTTGCAGAAGGGTACTACACCGTGCGCGCGCTTACGGCGCTTAGCGCACAATATGGGGTGGAGCTCCCCATCTGCCAGGCGGTGTACGCCATTCTTTTTGAACAGCGTGACCCGCGCGAAGCGCTCGATGCGCTGTTCAAACGGGAGCGCAAGCGTGAGTTGAAGTAGGAGCAAGCGAAAAGGGCCGGACGGCCCTTTTATTCTGTCGAGAATCCAGCTTGCGAAAATATATCTTAGCCTTCTCCCGTGTGCGGCGCCGCCGAAATGCCGGCATAGCGATGGGGCAGGCGCGCGGCTTTGCTCAAAGTGGGTTCAGGAACCGCAGCGTGCCGCGATGCGCGCTTTCAGGCGGGATACTTCTTCAGGGAGTTCTTCCGGCTTCAGAGCCTGCAAGGTACGAGAACTGCCCGCTGCTACGGCGGTATCATAATACCAGCATTTATAGTCGATCATGTCGAGTGTGGCCTGCAGCGTTTCGATCTGCGCCTCTACGGCGCGCCTGCGCTCGTAGAACATGTCCCGCCGTTGCGGGAGCGTTGTATCGCCTTCCATATACCAATCATACCAATCGATAAACTGCTTAATGTCCCGAATCGGCATGCCGGTCAATTTCAGGCATTCGATAAGCCGGAGCCATTCAAAGTCGGATTCCTTGAACATGCGAGCGCCGCCTGCGCTGCGATCCACGAAAGGAAGCAGGCCTTCTTTGTCATAATAACGCAGGGTGGGGGCGCTCAGATGCATGCGCTGCGCGGCTTCGCCGATGGAATAATACATGAAAAACCTCCCGGGGCAGAATGAACGGGACCTGACTTTATGTGCTGACATCAGCATAGCGCAAACGCATGCCGCCGTCAAGGGACGCGCAGGGCGGCATGCAGAAGGGAAGACACAGCTTGGGGCGGCTTTTCGACGCTTCGTTTTTGTCAGAACAGGCTCAGCTGCTTGCCCTCCGTGAAACGGCGCTTCGGCGCTGTTTCACATGTTACGGAATCCGGCAGCTCGTTTAGAAACTCCGAAAACGGGTATGCGGCGGTCAGAATCAGTTCATCCCGCGCGCGGGTCATGCCGACAAAGAGCAACCGCCGTTCCTCTTCAAGGTCTGGCACAACGCCCTCACGCTGCAGGGGAAAGGCGCCCGCGGAAAGTCCGGCAAGAAACACGACCGGAAATTCCAACCCTTTTGCGCCGTGCAGCGTCATCAGACGCACCGCGCCGGAGGCGTAGGCCTTGCCCGACGCACGTTTAAGGTCCGCTTCTTCCCCGAGCACAAGCGCGTTAAGAAAACCGGCAAGATTTGCATGGTAAGCGGAAAGCTCGACCAACCGCATGAATGGGGCGCCGGCCAAAGCGTGCTCCGCGCCCCAGCGCTCCAGCAGCTTGCGCGGCTTTTCCCGCGTGATGCGCGGCAAATATTCCGCATACGCGGCAAGAAACGCTTCCGGGCAACCGGCAGCGCGCAGCGTTTCCACCGAAGGCGCGCCCGCCTGCTCAGAAAAAATGCGGGCTGCTTCCTCACCGGAAGCGGAAAAGGCAAGCTGCAGGCAGGTGCGCAAGGCAAGCGCATCGGCCGGGTCATGCAGGAAGCGGAAGAAGGCGAGCGCACCGCGCACCGCATCATCCGCAAGCTCGCTGCCGCGGCCGCATACGATGCAGGGAATGCCGTCATGCCGGAGGCATGCTTCGATTCCTTCAAGCTGGCGGTGTGTGCGGGCAAGCACTGTGAGTTCGGAGAACGGACGTGCGTCCTGCCCGGCTCCGGCCGGCGTACGGGCGGACAACATGTCCAGCCCGCCCGCCATGCGGGCGATCTCCTTTGCGATCCAAACGCCTTCGGAAAACGGCGTGTCCGCACGCAAAAGACGCACTGCGGGAGCGCTCGGCCGCGCCGGGATCAGATCCCGCGCACCGCCGGGGCTGTGCGCAATGACGCGTTGCGCAGCCGTAAGGATCTCCGGCGAAGAGCGGTAGTTTGTGCGGAGACGGATGGTGCAAAGCTCCGGAAAATCAGTGCGTAATTCATCAAAGCAGGCAGCGCTTGCACCGCGGAAGCCATAGATGGACTGATCCGGATCGCCGATGACGAATAGGCTTTGGCCACCCTTTGCCCATGCACGCACAAGCTTGCGCTGTACGGCGTTGATATCCTGAAATTCATCCACAAGCAGGTGGTGAAACATGGTGCGACCCCCTCTGGGGGACGGTGCTTCTGCGACGGAAAGCGCATCGAGCAGCAGGTCGTCAAGATCCCGTGCGCCGCGTGCGCGGCATGCCGTGCAGTATGCGTCATATACCCGCGGATCGAGCGCTGCGGCTTCCAACGGCAATCCGTTTTTCACGCGCGAAATAGCGCGTGCAGCCTCTTGTGCGGTCCCATGGCTGCCCGCCGTATGCAGCGCTTCCTGCACGAGCGCCTCCACATCCGCTTCTCCAAGCAGGGGCTTTTTGGGAAGCAGGCCGAGGCAAACGGCGTGAAATGTGCCGATGGTCATGCCGGAAAGCGCCTGCTTGCCGCCGAGCCGTGCGGCAAGGCGCTCGCGCATTTCGGCGGCAGCCTGGTTTGTGAATGTAACCGCCGTGATTTCCGTCGGTTTTACGCCGCGCGCTTCAATGAGGTGGGCAATGCGCGCCACGAGCGTTTTCGTTTTGCCGGTTCCCGGCCCTGCGATGACCGCGACGGCGGGCGCATCTGTCTGTACGGCGGAGCGCTGCTCTTCATTAAGCAGTTCGGCCTTTGCGGGCGGCGCTTCTTCCGGGCTGCCCGTGGAAGCCTGAAGCGTTCGCGGAGCCGAAGGGACAGTCGCGCTTTGCGTTTGAGCGGAGGAAGCTGGTGCGGAAAACAGGGAAAGCTGGCCTTGCAGGGCTTCGCGTTGCGCCGGTTCAAAGAGAATGATCTTTCCGTATTCGCCGTCATAACCTCCGGTACGCGTTACCTGCCCGGCGCGGAGGCGGCGCACCCCCTCGGCAACACACGGCCCCGCCGCGCGCTCGATGGCTTCAAGCGGCGCTTCCCGCAGAATGAAGAATTCCGAACCGAGTGCATGAAGCATCGCTTCGTATTGCCGCTGCGCCTTTTGCCCTGCGGCGGAGATACCCGTTGCGGCGGCGATCAGCTCCTGCAGCGGCACTAGGCTTTCGTAGGGCTTTGCGCCCGGCGGAAGGAAGCCCGCAGGGCGATCGGCCAACGCAAGAATGCGGTGCTGTACGCCGATGGTGAGCTTCCGGCCGCAAACCGGGCATTTGCCGCCCAAGCGAAGCGTTTCCTCGGGTTCGAGGCAAATGCCGCAATTCCGGTGGCCATCCAAATGGTATTTTCCTTCTTCCGGGAAAAATTCAATGGTGCCCGCAAATCCTTCCCCCGTTTGGATGGCATGGCGAAGCGCTGCGTAGGAAAGCGGAGCTGCGATGCGGTTGGCCTCCCGGCCGAGCTTTGCAGGCGAGTGTGCATCAGAATTGGAAACAAGCGTGAAGCGGTCAAGCGCGCTGACGCGCCAGTTCATGGGCGGATCAGAGGAAAGGCCGGTTTCAAGGGCATGGATTTCGCCCGCAAGGTCTTCAAAGCATTCCTCAATGGTATCGAACCCGGAAAACGCGCCGAAGAGAGAAAAGTGCGGCGTCCAAATGTGCGCGGGAATGAACACGGCTTCGGGGCAAACGGTAAGCGTAATTTCAAGCAGATCGCGGCAATCAAGCCCCAGGATTGGGCGCCCGTCCGAGCGGATGTTCCCGATGACCTCAAGGCGCTGCGCAAGCGCTTCTGCCGCGTCAAGCCCCGGCAGGAGGATCAGGCTGTGCACCTTGCGTGTTTTTCCGTTCTTTTTATAAATTGTGCTGATTTCCCCTGTAACCACAAAGCGTGCAGGTTCGTCCGCCCCCGCTGCTTCGGCGGGAAGGCGGGATTCGCCGCGCAGAAGGTACAGCCCCTCTTCAGCGGGTATGAGCGCCTCGCGCATTGCCGCGCGCCAGGCAGGGTGGGTAAAATCGCCCGTACCCACGAGCCCGACGCCCTTGTTGCGCGCCGCGCGGTCAAGGTGGGCAAGATCACAATCCCGGCTGGTGGCGCGGGAAAAGTGGGAATGAATATGAAGGTCTGCGATATACATGGCGTTCTCCTTCGGGAAGATGCTTTGATTATAATGAAGGGGGCGGCGTGCGTCAATGCGGGGTATACAAACGCAACAAAAGCATGTATACTGTTCCATGGCCGCGGGGGAAAGAAAACCATCCCTGCGGGAAAGAGGTTCCTTTGGCAGAGTTCGTTCCGTATCTCATCGTGTGCCCGCTTGTGTTCATCGCGGGCTTTGTGGACGCAGTGGCGGGCGGCGGCGGGCTTATTTCCCTGCCTGCTTACCTGATTTCCGGCATACCGGTGCATATGGCAATCGGCACAAACAAACTCAGCTCCGGCATGGGCACCGCGCTCGCCACCTTCCGGTATGCAAGAAGCGGCTATGTCCCATGGAAGCTTGCGGCATTCTGTGCGGTGTGCGCGCTGATCGGCTCCGCCTGCGGAGCGGAACTGGCGCTTTTGATCGGGGACGGCGTATTCAAAATCATTATGCTCGTGATTCTGCCGCTTGTGGCGCTTTATGTGCTGCGCGGAAAAGCGCTTGCAAGCGATACGGAAAAAGAACCGCTTTGCGCGTGGAAGACCACCGCGATTTCGATGGCGGTCGCGCTCATCGTTGGCGCGTACGATGGATTTTACGGGCCGGGTACGGGCACGTTCCTGATCCTGCTGCTGACGGGGCTTTCACACCTCTGCCTTGCCGAGGCGAACGGCATCGCAAAGGTGATCAACCTTTCCACCAACATCGCCGCGCTCACGGTTTATCTGTTCAACGGGAAAGTGATTTTTCCGCTTGGCCTCACGGCGGGCTGTTTCAGCATTGCAGGAAATTACATCGGCACGCGCTTCTTTGCAAAGGGCGGCGCGAAGTCCGTGAAGCCGATCATCCTCATCGTGCTGGCGATCTTCTTCATAAAGGTGCTCACCGAAGTGCTGCAATAGCCTTCGGCAGATCAAACCGCTCCGACGGTTTTGCGCGTGTCAAAAAAGTGGCGAAAGGCCACTTTTTCGAGTTTTCACAGCGTTTGCCTCTCGCTGACGCTCCCGGGCGGCAAACGCTGCAATGAGCGAAACCCTTATGGGTTTCATCCGTTCCGGCGGTTTTTTCTTTTTTGGAACACGTTTAGAACACGGCAAAAACCGCAATATGCATGCGAATGCCGGGAAAGTTGTGCGTAAAGCATCGTATCCTCCCGAAGGGGGTGAAAATGCGTCCGGTTTGGTGCATGATGGTATCGCCGGGCAAAAACCGGCAACAGCTTACTGTGGGAGGCCGGATGGGATGGGCTTGATGAAACGATGGGCGCGGTATGCGGCAACAGGCATGTTTGTCCTGATGCTGGCCTGCTTCGCAGGCGCTTCGGCGCGGGCGGAGCAGGGGGACGGGGTGGATGTGATCCTTTTAATGGATGCTTCGGCGATGACGTCGCTTGGCGGTTTGGGGGAGGAGGAACCATGGCTTGCGTGCCCCTGCCTGAACCCCGAACATTTTTATTTGAAGCCCGTTGCGGCGGATGCGCAACAAACTGCGGCAGGTATAACATTTCCGGATGCGGCGCCGCTGCCAAAGGGGCAAACGGCGCGGGCGGGAGAGCTTTCCGTTTACGATGAAATGCTGGGCGCGTGGGTAGCGCTTTCGCCGGCGCGGGAATACCGCTTTTGCCATAGCTTCCTTTCCGAGCCGGAGGCGCGCGGGTGGCAACCGTGGCAATATCATTTTATGCGGGATGGGAGGGGGGCTCCCGTGCGGATTGCACATGGCGCCGCCTGCGGCTGCTTTGGCCGGGAGGAGGCGGCGAAGGCGCTCGCCCGCACGCTTGCAGAGGCTGTGCTCACGGCGGGCGGGGAAAACCGCGTTGCCTTCTGTGCGTTTGGGGAAGCGGGTTCCTCCCGTTGGTCCTGCCCGCTCACGGAATCGCTTGCGGATGTGCTTGCCTGCATTGATGCGAGCCCCGTGCAGCGCGGCGGAGATCATGCGGCCGGCCTTGCCCGGGCGCTCCGGCTGCTCAACCGCCGCACGGTTTCGCAACGGCTTGGCCGGCGCGCGGCTGTGGTTGTTCTTTCGGGCGGCGAAGCATTTCCTGCGGAAAACGGCACGCGTGCGCTGTGCCTTGCTGAGGCGCTCAAAGGCACTATGGGAGAAGAAACGCCTGCGGTATTTGGGGCTGCGCTTTCGCCGGAGGAACGTCGCGCCTGCGGTGCGGAAGTGATTGTCGTGGGCCTTTGGGACGGCAGGAGCACGTTGCTTTCGGCGCTTGCTTCCGATGCAGGCGCACGCTTTACTTTTGAGAAAATTGAAACGGCCGAAGCCGTAACTTCAGCCGTTTTAAATCGAATTGGCCTGAGATGAGCGCGTTCAGGCAGCAACGCCGGTACCTGTGCTTTTGAGCCATGTCCCCTTCCGGTAATAGAAAAGGGCGATCATGCCGCGGGTAAACAAATCGGATGCCATGGCGATCCACGCACAGGTGAGCCCAAGATCCGTGGTGCGCAGCAGCAGGAACGCGAGCGGGATGCGCACGACCCACATGCCTACAGCGGCGATCACAAAGGTAATCTTGGTTTGCCGCGCGCCGCGCATGATGCCGCAAATGACCATTGAAAGCGCGAAGAAGGGCTGCGCGAGCGCCTCGATGCGCAGCACGGCGCCGCCGAGTGCCGCGACCTCAAGATCCGGCGTGAACAGAGAAACCAGGAATTCGCCGCCAAAGAAGAGCACCGCGCCCATTGCGGTCATGAATGCCACCGCGCCAAGCGTGCAGTAACGGCTGAAGCGTTTTGCGAGCGCGGGCCGCTCTGCGCCGAGGGATTGTGCAACGAGCGTCGTTGCCGCAGCGGAAAATCCGAAAGCGGGCATATAGGTGATGGATTCCGCGGTCGTGGCGAGGCTGTGCGCAGCAAGCTCCGATGTGCCGAGCGCAGTGACCATGGCTGTGAGCGCTACCTGGCCGAGCGAGATTGTAACGCGCTCGAATGTAACGGGCGAACCGAGGCGCACCATGTCCTTAAAGATGGCCTTGTCAAAGCGGAACTTGTCTTTCAGCCGGATGGAAACCGGGAAGGTCGGGCGGAACAGCGCCGTGAGCAGCATAACGCCCGAAAATGCCGTTGCAATCGCGGTGGCGACAGCGGCGCCGCTTACGCCCCACCCCGCGCCCCACATTGTAAAGCGCAGGCCCAGCACCTCTACGGTGCGCGTGGGGAAAATAAGGAGGGTGTTGAGCACAACGTTGATCACGTTGGTGGCAATGTTGAAGACCAGCGGCGTGCGCGTATCGCCCGCGCAGCGCAGGATGTTGGAACACACATTGATGGAAAGGCTGAACAGGTAGACCGCGCTTATGATGGAGATATAGGCGGAAGCATCCGCGCGGATTGCCTCTTCCGCACCGAGCCAAACTGGCAGGTGCGGAGAAAGAAATTGCATGATGAGCGTTGCGAGCGCACCGAAAATGAGGATTGCAAGCACGGATTGCTGCACCACGGCCTTTGCCTGATCCGGCTTTCCTGCGCCGATATAGCGGCCTACCGGGACGCCGAACCCCAGAGAAATTCCGGAAAAAATACCGCCCATGAGCCATGTGAACGACGAGGACAAAGCGATGGCCGCGGTGGCGTTCTTGCCGAGCGAGCCAACCATTGCCGTGTCCACATACTGGACAATCATGATCAGGAACTGTTCGAGCACGGTTGGCCAAGCCAACCGCCAGATGATGCGCGTTGGATGCATGCTTTCGTCAAGCACATCGACGGTACGCCCCAAACCCATTTTGAAAGCATCCTTTCCGAGATGTTTTTGCAGTTCACCGCCTTCAGGATATCACTTAAAGCGGGCTTTAAGTCAACCCCTCCGCATGTCCCGAACCGGCCGGGGCGCTCTGCGGCAGAATCGTGAAAACATTGCAACATATCGGATTATAACGGAAACGGAGGATTGTGTAAAGAAGAAGGGTAAATTATAATAAATTCAGAATAACAGAAAGTGGAAGCGGCAAAACACATGACTATGGATCTGTTCTCCGGCAATGCGGGCAAACGTGCGCCGCTTGCCGACCGTATGCGTCCGCGCACGCTGGATGAATTTATTGGCCAGGCGCACATTGTGGGCCGCGGCCGCCTTCTCCGCCGCGCGATCGAAACGGACAGCCTTACAAGCTCCATCTTTTTCGGCCCGCCGGGCTGCGGCAAGACCACGCTTGCAAACGTCATCGCAAATGAAACGCGCGCGCGCATCGCAAAGCTCAACGCCGTGACAGCAGGCGTCAAGGAAGTGCGTGCCGTTATCGACGAGGCGCAGAACGCCCTTGCACTGTATGGGCAAAGCACGTACCTTCTTTTGGACGAATGCCATCGCTGGTCCAAAACGCAGAGCGACAGCATCTTGCCGGCGCTTGAAAGCGGGGTGATCCGCTTCATCGGCTCGACAACGGAAAACCCAATGGTATCGATGACGGGGGCGGTGGTGTCCCGTTGCCGCCTGTTTCAGTTTTACCCGCTCACCATTGAAGATGTGGAGCAGGCGATGCGAAACGCTTTGGAGGACAGGGAACGCGGCCTTGGCAACTACAATGTGGAGATCGAACCCGAAGCCTTCGAGCACATTGCGCGCATTGCAAACGGGGACGCGCGCAGCGCGCTCAACGCGCTGGAGCTTGCGGTGCTCACCACGCCTCCGCAGGATGGGATGATCCGCATTGACCGGGAGATCGCAGCCGAATCCGTACAGCAAAAGGTCGTCAAGTGTGACGATCAGCAATTCTATGATATGCTCTCCGCGTTTTGCAAAAGCCTGCGCGGAGGCGACAGCGATGCGGCGCTCGCATGGTTTGCCCGGCTGGTTTACGCGGGCGTGGATCCGCGGATTATCGCGCGCAGGCTCATCGCCCACGCATCGGAGGACATCGGCCTTGCGAACCCGCAGGCCATGGTACAGGCCGTGAGCGCAGCGACGGCGCTTGAGCACATCGGCATGCCGGAGGCGAAGCTTCCGCTTGCACAGGCGATCATCTTCCTTTGCGAAAGCCCAAAGTCAAATTCCGTCGTCATGGCGGTTGACGCTGCGTTTGCAGACGCGAAGGATGTGCCGGATGCGCCCGTTCCCGTTCATCTTCGGGATACAGCCTTCCGCGGAGCGGAAAAACTTGGACACGGCAAGGGCTACAAATACCCGCACGATTACCCGGGCCACGTTGTGGCGCAGGAATATATGCCGCCTTCGGTGAAGGGGCGGCGGTACTATGTTCCCGGGGAACTCGGGAATGAGGCGAAGATTCGCCAGAACCACATCCGAAACGGAAAAATAAAGGAGCCGGCAGAGGAGTCTGCCCCCAAAAATGCAGAAGGAGGAAAAACGGATTGATTGAGGAACGCATCGTTCGGAATGTGCTTGCGGCGGCGCTTGAAACAGGCGGCGACTACAGCGAGTTGTACATGGAGGATACGGAACAGAACAACGTATCCATGGTGGACGGAAAGGTAGAAAATGCACAGTATACGCGCCGTACCGGCGCGGGCGTGCGCGTGCTCCGGGGCGGCAAAAGCGTGTATGCATATTCCGCTGACACGGGGGAAGCGGCGCTTATGGCTGCCGCGCGGGCAGCGGCAGCAGCGCTTTCGGGCGCAAAGGAATGCGAACCGCAGGCGTTTTTGGTGAAGCGCTCCTGCATGGAAACGCCGGAGAAGCCATACTCCATGGTGGACAACGCAGCGCGCATCGCGCTTTTGCGCGATGCCGTAAAGGCTGCGCGCGCCTATTCCCCGGAAGTCACGCAGGTGACGGCGGGATACCTCGATGTGGATCAGCGCGTGCTCATCGCCACAAGCGAAGGGGTTTGGGCGGAGGACAGGCGCCCGCGCGGCCGCGTGAACGTGAACGCCGTTGCCATGAAGGACGGCGAGGCGCAAACGGGAGCGGTCAGCCCCGGGCGCGGCGAAGGGTTCGAGCAGTTCGGCAATTTGGATATGACGGCGCTTGGCAGCGAAGCCGCGCGCATGGCCGTGACCATGCTGCACGCGCCGGATTGCCCGGCGGGCTTTGTGCCGGTGGTGATCGACGGCGGCTTCGGCGGCGTGATTCTGCATGAAGCTTGTGTGCATTCTCTGGAGGCGACGAGCGTTGCCAAAGGAAATTCGGAGTTTTGCGGCAAGCTGGGGCAAAAAATCGCAAGCGATGTCGTGACAGCAGTGGACGATGGAACCATGCCGGGCGAATGGGGTACCATTCATGTGGATGATGAGGGCATGCCTTCACAGCGCAACGTGCTCATTGAAAACGGCGTGCTGAAAAGCTATCTCGTGGACCTGCTCGGCAGCAGGCTGATGAACCATCCGCGCACGGGCAGCGCCCGCCGGCAGGGCTACACGTTCGCGCCGACCTCGCGCATGACGAACACCTTCTTCGCGCCCGGCACGGACGATGAAGAGGAAATGCTGCGCACCATGGGCGAAGGTCTCTTTGCAAAAGCAATGGGCGGCGGCAGCGTGAACCCGCTCACAGGCGAGTTCAACTTCTCCGTGCGGGAGGCGTATTGGGTGAAGGACGGGAAAATCTTTTGCCCGGTGCGCGGCGCGACGCTCGTCGGCCGCGGAGCGGATGTGCTGATGCAGATCGACCGCATTGGCAGGGATATGTGGATGAGCCCCGGCATGTGCGGCTCCCTTTCGGGTAGCGTACCGACGAACGTGGGCCAGCCGCGCATTCGTGTGCGTGGAATTACCGTGGGCGGGAAAGGAGGCGCGCTGTGATGGAGTTCAATCAGTTTAAGGAAAAAGCGTTTGAGGCCGCGCTTAAAAACGGGTGCGATGCGGCGGAACTGTATTTTGTGGAGGGCGATTCCTTTTCGGCGATGGTGCTTGAGCAGGAACTGGACTCCTATTCCGTTTCCCGGGAGCGTGGGTTGAATCTGCGCGTGCAGCTTGCGGGCAAGAATGGGTATGCATACACCGAAAGCCTGGATGCGCCGGAGGCGCTTGTGCTGCGCGCGATGGACAATGCGCGTGCGATTGAAAATGAGGATGACCACCCCATGCAGGGCAAGTGCGAATACCGTGCGCTGCCCAAGCGGGAATGCCGCGTGGATGCGGCCTCCGAGCGGGAGAAGATCGAGCTTGCCATGGCGCTTGAGCGCGCTGTCAAGGATCAGGATGCGCGCGTTCTGCGCGTGATGCGCTGCGCAGTAGGGAGCGGAAGTTCGCTCACGCGCATCTGCAACACGCTGGGCCTTGATGCGGAAGGGGAGGAGCGCATTGCATATTCCTATGCCGTGCCGGTTGCCTCTGCCGGAGGTCAGGTGAAGGACGGCTTCGCATTCCGCGTGGATGACGGCATTTTTGATGTGGATGGCTGCGCGAAGGAGGCTGTCGCACGCGCGGTGGCACAGCTTGGCGGCGCGCCCGTCCCTGCGGGGGAATACCGCATTCTGTTTGAAAACCTGGCTATGGGGGATATGCTTGCCGCATTTTCCCCAATGTTTTCCGCCGATGCGGCGCAGAAGGGCCTTTCACTGCTTGCGGGGAAGGAAGGCGAGATGGTTGCCGCGCCGTGCGTCACCATTCTGGACGATCCGTTCCATGCCGTGAACCCGCGCGCGTTCGATGCGGAAGGCGTGCCATGTGTTACAAAGCCCGTGGTGGGCGGCGGCGTGCTGAAGACCCTGCTGCACAACCTGAAAACCGCAAAAAAAGCGGGGATTCCTTCGACGGGAAACGGCGGGCGTGCCGGCGCTTCCGCACCTGTCGGCGTAATGCCCACCAACTTTTTCCTGAAACCGGGCACGGAATGCTTTGATGCGCTTACAGCGAAGCTGGGCAACGGCCTTATCATTACGGATGTAAGCGGCTTGCATGCCGGGCTTAACACCATCTCCGGCGAGTTTTCCCTGCTTGCTTCCGGCATGCTTGTGGAAAACGGAAAGGCGGTGCGCGCGGTGGAGCAGATCACCGTGAGCGGTTCCTTCCTTTCGCTGATGCGCGGTGTGGAAGCCGTTGGAAGCGACCTGCGTTTCGGCTTGCCGGGCGCTTCCTGCTTCGGGAGCCCCAGCGTGCTTGTGAGCGCCCTTGCAGTTTCCGGAAAATAAGAAACCGAGCCTGAAAACGGCGTGAGGGGCGCCCTGAAGCGCCCCGCCCCCCTTTTCTTTTTGTAGGTTTGTCAAACATGTTGGACGGTATAGCAACGAAGGAAAAGGTTGGGCGAGCAATACTGTAAAGGGCGCATAGGACGGTTATTGGAGGCTCTTCGATGCACAGCGAGCTGAGCATCGAAGTCGGCAAGCGAGTAGAAACGATGGGAGTCGTAGAAGCGACGCTGATCCTCACGGTGGCTGCGCTCTACCTTGCCATTGTGA
>DCKB01000028.1 GCA_002320595.1 Christensenella sp. UBA1685 | reverse complement strand
GGGTGATGGGAATCGAACCCACATGACCGGCTTGGGAAGCCGGCGCTCTGCCACTGAGCTACACCCGCGCAACACAGTGTGTGCCATATCGCACATTCACAATACAGCATTACTATTCTAATTTAAACGCGCGCGTTTGTCAACAAGCGAATCTGCACGGAAAAGCGGCAAATTCACTTGTTTTTTAATACATGCGCCGGCGCGCTTTTTTCGCCACAACATGTTGTGGATTTTTCGCGGCTGTGGTACTGTAATACTATATGCGGTTTTGCCCGGAAAACCCGGGCTGCCCGCGCGGAAAGGAGTTTTATACGATGAAGCGTTTCATCCGTTCCCTCGCATTTTGCCTCGCGCTTTCCCTGGCTTTCTGCTGCATGGGGTGCTCCGGGCTGAACCAGCTTTCGGACGCGCTCCGCGGCCTTGCGGCCCGCGAAACACCTGCTCCCAGCGCAACGCCTGTGCCGGAGCAAACTGCTGCGCCGCAACAGGAAACGCCCGCGCCCGCCGAACCGGAACCGGCCGCAGCCGGAGAGCTGCTTGCAGCACTTGACTTAGCCCTTTTTAAAAAGGATATGGAGAGCGACCCGCTTACGCTTAAGCTAACGCTCAAGAATCCGGATGCGCTTGGCATCGGCATGCCGGAGGCCACTTGGGGCGAGCTGAGTTATGAAGAAACGATGCGCACCGCAGCGGAATACGAAGCGTTCCTGACCCAGCTTGAACAGATCGACCGCAGCGCGCTTTCCGAGGACGAACAGCTCACCTATGACACCATTGCGCAGGAGCTTTACGCTTTTCTTGCAAGCGCCAAATACTATTATTACGATGAGGTGCTTTCGCCCTACAACGGGCTGCACACAAACTTGCCGTTCAATTTCGTTCTGTACGATCTGGATAACGAACAGGACGTGGAGAATTATCTTGCGCTGCTTGAAGATGCCGCGCGCTACATGGCGGAGGATGTGCTGCGCTTTGAGCAGGAAAAGGCGGAACTCGGCACTTTTATGAACGATGTGACACTGGATAAGGTGCTTGAGCACATCAAGGATTTTGCGGATGCGAGGGAAGGCTGCTTCCTTTATGCCACCTTTGCGGATTCCCTTGCGGCGCTCAATCTTGGCGCGGATGCGGAAGCCGCGTATCTTGCCCGCAATGAGGCGGCTGTGGACGGTCTGCTCGCCGCATACCGCACCCTGTATGACGGCCTTGACGCGCTGCGCGGCTCCGCCTCGGGCACAGGAGCGCTCTGCGAATACGGGCAGGAAGGGCTTGATTATTTTGAGCAGGGGCTCAATTATGCTGCCTGCTCTGAAATTACGCCGGATGAGGCTTACAATCTTCTGCAAAATGAGATTCTCGCGGAGCTGTATAAATACGTTGGAGCGCTCTCTGCCGAGCCGGATATCGAGGCACAATACGGCACAATCGATCTCTCCATCGGCACGTCGGAGGAAAACCTTTCCATGCTGGAGGAACTGATGGCCGGCTATTATCCGGAGCTTCCCGCGCATACCGTGCGCTTCATCGACGTGCCGGAGGAGCTGGAGGATCAATTCAGCCCAGCCGCCTATCTTGTGCCGCCCATTGACGATGCGAGCGAGAACACCATCATCATCAACCTGAAGACCATGGAGGAAGATACCCGTCTGCTGGATACCATCGCCCACGAAGGCTACCCGGGGCATATGTATCATTACATTTACCTGCGCGGCCTGGTAGAAAAAACGGGGTGGTACCGGCAGAATATGGGGCTTACGGGGTACTACGAGAGCTGGTCCCAATCCGCGGAGAACTTCTTCGATGAATATAACACCGCATTCAGCAACAATTACTGCACCATAATGAGCGCGGACAACCGTATTTCCGGCCTGCTTCTGCCGGCGGCGATCAGCATCGGCGTACATTATTACGGCTGGGACGAAGCGAAGATCTCGGAATATGTTGCGGCCTATTTCGGTGAGGAGGCCGCCGCGGAGCTTGCGCCGCTGTATCTTGAGATTGCGCGGGACGATGCGTTTTATTATCTCGAATACGCAGTGGGCTACTCCCTGCTGCAGCAGGAGCAGCGCGATGCCAAAGCCGAGCTGGGCGAGGCATTCGATCTGCGCGCGTTTCATGAGGCATTCCTTTCCATCGGGCCGACCTACTTTAATCTGATCGCGCCCCGGCTGGACGCCTGGGTGGCAGCACAGCGATAACAAAAGGACGAATAAGCAAAGGGCGCCTTCCGCGGNNCCGCGGAAGGCGCCCTTTGCTTATATTGTTTCCAGCTTGATCTGGTTTGTATTGCCGGATTTTCCGTTGATTACGCCGCCGGTGATCACAACGCGGTCGCCCGGCTTTGTGAGGCCGGATTTTTTCGCTGCGAGCAACGCGTGATAAAACATCACGTCCGATGAAGTAAACTCCTCGCTGAGCACGGGCAGCACGCCCCAGGAAAGCGCAAGCTTATGCCATACGCCGACATCCGTCGTCATGCCGATGATGAACACGGGCGGGCGGAAGCGTGAAACCATGCGCGCCGTTTGCCCGCTGCGCGTGCAGACGACGATGAGCGAAGCCGCAACATCCATCGAAAGCGCGCAGGTTGCATGGGAGATGGCATCCGCATCGTTCTTGATTGCAAGCTCCTCGCCCTGGAAGCGCTTCTTATAATTAATGTCGTTTTCCGTTTGCGCCGCAATGCGCGCCATCGCAGCGACGGATTCCACAGGGTATTCACCTGCAGCGGTTTCGCCGGAAAGCATGAGCGCGCTTGTGCCGTCATAAACCGCATTTGCCACATCCGAGATTTCGGCACGCGTGGGACGCGGGTTATGGATCATGGATTCGAGCATCTCCGTTGCGGTAATCACACGTTTGCCGCGCCTGCGACAGCGGGTGATGAGGCGTTTCTGAATCGCGGGCAGCTCTTCAAAAGGAATTTCAACGCCCAAGTCGCCCCGGGCCACCATGATGCCGTCGCTTGCGTCGATGATTTCGTCGATCTTATCCACGCCGGATCGGTTCTCGATCTTGGCGATCAGGTCGATGGCTGCGCCTCCATTGGCGCGCAGAAATTCGCGCACGGCAAAAATATCCTCTTTGCAGGACACAAACGAACAGGCCACGAAATCAACGCCCAGCTTCACGCCCAGCAGCAGATCGGATTGATCCTGCGCACTCAGGTATTCCTGGCGCAGCACCTNNAGCTCATGCTTTTACGGTCAGAAACCTCGCCGCCAATGAGCACACGGCAGGCGGCATTAGAACCGCTGACTGCAGTTACCTCTAAAACGACAAGACCGTTGTTGAGCAAAACCCGGTCTCCCGGAGAAAGCTCTTCGGTCAGCTTCTTATAGGAAACGGAGACCCGCGTTTCATCCCCCGCAACATCATCGGTTGTAAAGGTGAACGAATCTCCCCGGTGAAGCGTAATCTTCTTATTGGTAAAAGTCCCAATGCGGTATTCTGGGCCCTTAGTGTCCAGCATCACGGCAAGCGGCACGCCAAGTTCGTCGCGCACGCTCTGCACAAGGCGGATTTTTTCTGCTTGTTCCTGCTGGGTACCGTGAGAAAAGTTCAGGCGCGCCACGTTCATGCCGGCTTCCACCATGCCGCGCAGCGTTTCGGCATCCGAACAGGATGGGCCGATGGTACAGATGATTTTCGTCTTTTTTCCAGGCATATATCGTCACCCCAATTTCTTTGCTATGCAAATCAAATCTTTCCACATGAATAAGTATAGCGCTAAATTTGTCAAGCGTAAACCTTGGCGGCGTTAAAGTTTC
>DCKB01000008.1 GCA_002320595.1 Christensenella sp. UBA1685 | reverse complement strand
TGTTACAGTTGTCATGAGGGATTTGCACTTCCTTTCGGTCTTTGTTGCTTCTGTTAAACTCACAATAACCGATTCGTGCGAATCCTTCATCCTTTTTCTTGCCGCTGTCCAAGATGTATTGTAATCCTACAAAGAAAGGCTTTGTTTTCCGCTGAACCATTTGACATTATATGCCGTCTGGCGTAAAATAAAAGGGCGTGGGCAAAAACTACACGCCTTTCTTGCCATATACCGCGAAAGCGGTGCAAGGTTCATTAATAACAGGAGGATTTCTATGAGAAACAAGATCATCACCGCGCAGCAGGCCGTCGATCTCATTCCGGATGGAGCTACGATCATGATGGGCGGCTTTGTCGGCTGCGGGAGTGCGCTGAGCGTTATCGACGCGCTTTCCAAGACGAACAAGGGCCACTTCCACACCATCCACAACGATTCGTCCAAGCTCAATGGGCCGGATGGCGACGAATATTACAGCTGGGCAAAAATGATTCATAACGGCCAGATCGAAGGCTATATCGGAAGCCACCTCGGCACCAATCCGGAGGCGGTTGAAAAGTGGGCCAAGGGCGAGCTGAAGGTGGATCTTGTGCCGCAGGGCAGCCTTGCGGAAATGATCCGCGCGGGCGGCGCGGGCCTCGGCGGTGTGATTACGCCGACCGGCGTCGGCACGCTCGTGGAAGACAGCCCCCTCGTGCGCGGCAAGGTCAATTACGATGGAAAAGATTACCTTGTCATGAAGCCTCTGCGCGCTGATGTTGCGCTCATCGGCGCCTATAAGGTAGATAAGCTGGGCAACGTCTGGTACAAGGGCTCGGCGCAGAACTTCAACCGTGTGATGGCGACTGCGGCCGACATCGTAATCGTTGAAGCGGAAGAACTTGTGGAAGTTGGCGAGATCGAACCTGAAAACGTCATGACGCCGGGCATCTTGGTTGACTACATCGTAATCAGGGAGGGCAAATAAGATGGAAAAAAGCTTGATTAAACCCTTTATCGCAAAGCGCGTTGCGCAGGAATTCACCGACGGCATGGTCGTGAACCTCGGCATCGGCCTGCCGGTGCTTTGCACGTCCTTCCTGCCTGAGGGCATCCATGTAACCGTGCATTCCGAGCTTGGCATCGTGGGCCAGGGCCCCGCTCCGGATGAAGCGCATGCCGATCCCATGCATATCGTGGATGCGGGCGGTTCCGCTTCCTCCATCGTGCTCGGCGGCGCGTTCAGCGACTCTTCCGACAGCTTCGGTCTCATTCGCGGCGGCCATGTGGACGCTGTTGTCCTCGGCGGCCTTGAAGTTGACCAGGAGGGCAGCCTTGCCAACTGGATCATCCCCGGCAAAAAGATGCCCGGCATGGGCGGCGCGATGGATCTTCTCGTTGGTGCGAAGAAGGTCATCGTTGCGATGGAGCACACCGCGAAGGGCAACCCGAAAATCCTTACCAAGTGCCGCCTGCCCTACACGGCAGTTCATTGCGTGGACATGATCGTGACCGAGATGGGCGTGATGGATGTCACCCCGGAAGGCATTGTGCTGCGCGAATACAACCCCGAATTCACCGTGGAACAGATTCAGGCCGCAACGGAAGCGAAGCTCATCATCAGCCCCGACCTGAAGCCCATGGCTTAACCTTCGGTTTTGAACCGATATCAATTATTTTAAGGAGAAAAAACTATGGCAAAGGAAATCGTATTGGCTGGCGCGTGCCGCACGGCACTGGGCAAATTTGGCGGTACGCTGACGAATACGCCCGCTGTTGAGCTTGGCGCAATCGTGATCAAGGAAGCCATCCGCCGCGCGGGCATTAAGCCCGAGGATGTGGATGAAGTGATGATGGGCAACGTCCTGCAGGCCGGCCTCGGCCAGAGCCCTGCCCGCCAGGCGGCCGTGAAAGCCGGCATTCCGGTGGAGGTTCCCGCACTCACCATCAACAACGTATGCGGTTCCGGCCTGAAGGTCGTCAACATGGCTGCTGCGATGATTGAGGCAGGCGAAGCGGACGTGATGGTCGTTGGCGGCATGGAGAACATGAGCGCTGCGCCCTATGCGATGCCCCAGGCGCGCTTTGGCTACAGAATGAACGATGGCAAGCTTGTTGACGTCATGATCAAGGACGGCCTTTGGGATGCGTTCAACGATTATCACATGGGCATCACCGCCGAGAACGTTGCCGAGAAATACGGCGTCACCCGCGAGATGCAGGATGAGTTCTCCGCGTGGAGCCAGCAGAAGTGCGAAGCCGCCCAGAAGGCCGGCAAGTTCGATGAGGAAATCGTCCCCGTTCCCGTGAAGGTCAAAAAGGAAGTCGTCGAGTTCAAGGTCGATGAATTCCCGCGTCAGGGCGTGACTGCCGAGGGCCTTGCCAAGCTGAAGCCCGCCTTCAAAAAGGACGGCACCGTCACCGCTGCAAACGCTTCCGGCATCAACGACGGCGCTGCCGCGCTCGTCATTATGACTGCTGAGAAGGCGAAGGAGCTTGGCGTGAAGCCGATGGCGAAGTTCGTTGCCGGCGCAAGCGCAGGCGTAGATCCTTCCATCATGGGGGTAGGCCCCGTGTACGCAACGCGCAAAGTGCTCAAGAAGGCCGGCATGGATCTGGACCAGATCGACCTCATCGAAGCCAACGAGGCGTTTGCCGCGCAGTCCGTTGCGGTTGCGAACGAGTTGGGCCTTGATAAATCCAAGGTCAACGTCAATGGCGGCGCGATCGCGCTTGGCCATCCGATCGGCGCTTCCGGCTGCCGCATCCTTGTGACGCTGCTCTACGAGCTCAAGCATTCCGGCAAGAAGACCGGCCTTGCTACGCTGTGCATCGGCGGCGGCATGGGTGTTGCCACGATCGTGGAAGCTCTGTAACCTTACTTTACCTTTTGCGGGCGGCTCAAAAGAGCCGCCCTGCTTTTTCATGGAGGATGGTATGCTGGAAATTGGCCTGAAAAATAAAAGATCCTACGTTGTCCGCGAAGCGGATACGGCGCAGGCGCACGGAAGCGGAACGTTGCCTGTGTTTGCCACGCCTGCGATGGTCGCCCTGATGGAACGCACGGCGATGGAAAGCGTTCAGCCCTATCTCGCTGAGGGGGAGGGCACGGTTGGCACGCGAATTGAAGTGAAGCATGTTGCGGCGACAGCTGTGGGCGGAGAAGTGACCTGCGAAAGCGAACTTTCTGAAATCGACCGGCGCAGGCTGGTGTTTGCACTGCATGTGTACGATGCGCGAGGCACGGTAGGCGAAGGCACGCACGAGCGCTTTATCATAAACAACGAAAGGTTTATGGCAAAGCTGAGGTGAAGTGCTATTTCGCCATTGCGAAGCGATATGCTTCATCAAGCCAGGCAAGGAGCTCTGCATCGACCTCTGCGCACTGCGTAACGAGCACATGGTGTGTCCAGCGGTTCGGATAAGGCTCGGCCGCTTGGACGATGCGCGGCGAATCCAAACGGCAACATAAGCCGAATGAAACGATCAGGCAGCATTCGGGCCAGCCCTTTGCGCGGCGGAAGGGGAGCGACGCCATTGCAAAAATATGCCTGTTGCGAAATGAAATTTGAGTTTTGCTGACCTTGATTTGCAGCGTAGGACAGCGTTTTACCAACTGATCGCGAAGCGCCTGATAGACGGACAACATGGAAGGCATTTTTTCAAAAAAGTGATTTCTTCCGGAAGCATCGGCTTACCCTCCTGGCTGGGAAAGTATCATAGGGCATGTGCGGAAAGTAAGCAAAAGCGCGATGGAATTTGTTCCATCGCGCTTTTGCTTGCCGCGCACCCGTTTCTCGGCAATGCGCTTCCGGGCGGAATATACGGCAGGCGGCTCCTGCCAGGCAAACCCGCGGCACATCGGCTGCTCCGCTTAATGCTGCTTCCGTCAGGACCTGACATGGTTCACAGATGCCGATTGCACAGGACCCGGCGATCAACGCTCCTTGCCGATCCCAGACCCCACAAGCTCAAGCCTCAAAACGGGGATTGTACCCTGCTGTAGCGGATTGCAGGTATAGGGCACCGCTAACTCCCCGCCTAGCGCGGCATGACTATTCTACCTTGTATCGCGTCCGAATGCAAGCGGAAAACACAAAAAAACGACTCCTTCAAAAGAAGGAGCCGCTGAAAACGGTTGGTTTGAAAGGGGGGGAACTTTCATCACTGCCAGTTTTCTCACTTGCAAATTTAGTATACACCACGCAGCGGAAAAATGTATCACAAAACTGTTACAAAAGCCTCAAAGAACTATTATTTTTTGATGAAATACTGTTCTAAAGCCCATGCTGCCGCCCTTTTTACCGCCGGGAACGGGGAAGCCATGAGCGCGGTACGGATTTCCGCTTCGTGAAGCCCCGCGCGCGCGGCAAAACAAATGGCCTCCGCCGTTAGTTTGCCGTTTCCCGTCAGATTCCGGCCAACAAGTGAACGTGCCGCCGCCGCATCTCCTGCGATAAGACGCGGCAAGGCAAATGCCGCCTGCTCCGCTTCTTCGGGGATGCGTTTTGCAAGCTGCGCATTTTGCGGACACACGGCCTGGCAGACTTCGCAGCCCATGTGCGTGCTCTGCGCCTGATAAACGGAAAACGGATATTCCGCACCATCCATAAAATAACGCATGCAGTGCGCCGCATCAATCCCTTCTGGCGTGATCGCGCCCATTGGGCAGGCACGCATACACGCATCGCATTGAGCGGGACAGGATGCGGTTGCGGGAACTTCTATGCGCGGCATACATGCGCTTGTAGCAAGCGTATAAAGCGCGAAACGCGAGCCGAACGCGCCGATGCGCAAAAGCCCGTTTTTGCCGGCAACGCCAACACCGTTTGCAAGGGCAAGCGCACGTGCGGGGACGGCAGCAATTTCGCAGGGAATGCCGGAAGCGCAGAGCGCCTTCACGAGCGCTTGCGAGGCAAGGTAGCCGCGCTGGCTTGCAAGGTAGTAGGCGCTCAAACGTTCCCCGGCCGGGAACGGCGCATATGCGTAAACCAAAAGCAGGATACAGCTTGCGCCCGGATAAGCAGCAGGCACATCAAACCGCAGGGATGCGCCCACGCCGAGATGCGCCGCCCGGGTATGCCAGGCGTCCAGCCGGAGCGGCTTTAGAAAGAACACTTCTGCGAATCCGCAGGAAGAGGCTTCTTTTTTAATGAGATCGTACATGCTATAATTATAGCGGCAAAATCCGAAAAATAAAGAATGAATTAGAAATAAGGGCGAGGCGCGCGGGAAGAAGAGGGAACCCATGGAACTGTTGTCCACACAGCTGGCAGAACGGATCGTAACGGAGGCAAATGCGGTGATTCCTGAGAAGATCAGCATCATGGATCAGCGCGGAATCATTATTGCCGCATCGGACGCAGCGTGCGTCGGCGGCTTCCATGAGGGCGCATGGATGGTTCTTTCGCAGCACCTGCCGGAACTGATTGTCCGGGAGGACGGCCGGCTTGATCGCGTGCCGCCCGGCCTGAATTGTCCGATTGCAGCCGCAGGTCAGGTGCTGGGAGTGCTCAGCGTTGCGGGGGACTATGAAAAAATTGCGGACAAAGCGCGTGTGATCCAGCGCATGGCGGAACTGATGCTTTCAGAAGCACACCGCGCATACGAGCGGTTGACCGGAGAAAATGTGCGCAACCGCTATTTGGACGAGTGGCTTAACGGCGACCCTAAAAATATCGATGCTGCATTCGCAGAACGCGGCAGAGAACTGAATATGGATATCCTGATCCCGCGCAGGGTTCTTGCGTGCAGCGCATATCACCCCCAAAATGCGCAGGACATGGCGACGCTGCGTGCGATTGATTCCGCAGAGCAGATGATTGAGCGGTACATCGGGTGCATGGATGAAAACAACCTGTTTTTGCGCTCCGCCTCCAAGCTGATTTGTATGGTCACGCCGCAAAGCGACGCTGAGCTTGAGCGCATTGCCGCAGCACTGCAGGCGCGCGTAGAGCGGGAATACCATTTATGCCTTGCCATCGGGATCGATGACACTCCGGCGGATTACACCGAAATGCACCGGAATTGCGTGAAGGCAGAACGTGCGCTGGCTGCCTGCATGCGCACGCATAAGTGGTTCATTCGGAAATATGGAGATTTGAACATGGAGGTGTTTGCGGACCAGGTGGATGCCGTGACCAAGCAGGAATATGTGCGCAAGATCATGCGTGGATTCACCGATGCGGAAATTGCGCAGCAACTGACCATGCTTGAGATCTTTTACGACCATGACGGGTCGATCACAAAAACGGCAGAACGGCTTTTCATCCACAAAAATACGCTGCAATATAAGCTCAGGCGCATCGCGGAGCGCACCGGATATGACCCGCGTTCCATCCGGCATTCATCCCTGTTTTATATTGCAATTTACTTTTACCGTGAAATTCGGGATACGATGCATAATTGATATTCAAACAAATCCAACTGCGCTGTCTTTGGGGGAGGGGATGAAACATGAAGGTTGTTGTCGCAATTGACTCTTTTAAAGGGAGCCTTTCTTCGGTTCAGGCAGGAAACGCAGTGCGGGAGGGCGTGCTGCGGGCAGTTCCGGAAGCGGAGGTTATCGTCCGCCCGGTTGCGGACGGAGGAGAAGGCACTGTGGATGCGCTTGTGGAAGGGCTTGCGGGAGAAAAGATGCCCGTATGCGTAACCGGGCCGCTTGGAGAACCTGTGTGCTGCGCATATGGTATGCTGCCCGGCGGGATGGCGGTCATGGAGATGGCGAGCTGCAGCGGCTTGCCGCTTGTGCCGCCGGAAAAGCGCAACCCGCGGTTTACCACGACCTATGGTTTGGGTGAAATGATCCTTCACGCGCTTGAACGCGGCTGCCGTTCGTTTTTGATCGGGATCGGCGGCAGCGCCACGAACGACGGGGGAATCGGCATGCTTACGGCGCTTGGGTTCCGCTTCCTTACAGCGGCGGGGGAAAGCGCGGGGATTGACGGCCGCGCAGCCGGCCGGGTGGCATGCATCGACGCTTCCGGGGCAGATGCGCGCCTTGAGCAATGCCGCTTTCGGATTGCGTGCGATGTAAGTAACCCGCTCTTTGGGCCAAATGGCGCGTCGTGCATATACGGCCCGCAAAAGGGGGCGACGCCGGAGATTGCAGCAGAGCTGGATGATGGCCTGCGGCATTTTTCGGAAGTGGTGAAACATCAATTCGGGAGAAGCGGGGACCAGCTTCCGGGCTCGGGAGCTGCAGGCGGCCTTGGATATGCATTCATCAGCTTTTTGCCCGCGGTGCTGGAACCGGGAATCGCGTTGGTGCTCGATGCCATCCACATCGCGGACGATATGGATGGGGCGGATTTTGTTATAACGGGGGAAGGCCGCATGGATTTCCAAACGGCGATGGGAAAAGCGCCCATAGGCATAGCGCAGCTCGGCAAGCGGTGCGGCGCGGTGACGCTTGCCTTTGCGGGCGCGACGGCGGACGATGCTGCGGCCGTGAATCAAAGCGGAATTGACGCTTATTTTGCCATCCCGCAGGCTCCGCTTGCGCTTGCGGAGGCCATGGAGCCGGGGCGTGCCCGGCGGAACCTTGCTTCCCGTGTGGAGCAGGTGTTCCGCGCCATAACGGCGGTGAAAAAATAGGCATCCAAACCAAAGCAAGGCTCCGCATGGTTTTATGCGGAGCCTCAGCCTGTCGAAAAGCCCCGGGATTGTCAAAGAGCCGCAGCCCCTTGACTTCATTCCGGCTCCGGCGTTTGCCGCCCGGGAGCGTCAGGGGAGGCAAACGCTGTGAAAACTCGAAAAAGTGGCTTTTCGCCACTTTTTCGACACGCGGTGCAGTCCATCCTGCATGCCGGGAAGGCCTGCCTTTGAAACGCATCGCCGCCATACCGGCTGCGCAAGCTGTTTCTGAGGTTAGCCGTTGATGTACACGCGCGGCGGACGGGGAAGCAGCCGGGCAACGATCTCGTTCTTGTTTGTGCCTGCAAGCTCGGAAGCCTCCTGAATGCTCATGGTGTTATTTGTGCCGTCACCGTAGATTACCGCAAGGTCACCTTCCCGGGCATCCGGCACAGCGGTGAGATCCACCATGCATTGATCCATGCACAGCACGCCGATGAGCGGGCATTTTACCCCGTGGATGGTCACGTAGCCCTTGCCGCGCATGTTGCGGGGGTATCCGTCTGCATAGCCGAAAGGAACGGTGCCGACAAGCGTATCTTCCGGCGCACGCCAGAGATAATCATATCCCACGCCTTCGCCTTTTTTTATGCGATGAAGCTGGGAAATCCG
The DNA here is from genome assembly GCA_002320595.1 of Christensenella sp. UBA1685. Classification (GTDB taxonomy): domain Bacteria; phylum Bacillota; class Clostridia; order Christensenellales; family CAG-138; genus UBA1685. The sequence continues at coordinate 59,355 of DCKB01000008.1, read as the reverse complement.
CGTTATGAAGGACACGGCCTGCTTCACCTCCACATATCCTTTGTGGAACCCTCTGAGGCCGTAAACGAGCGCGCCCGGGCGAATCATGTTCATGCGGTATTCCGGGTAGTCCACGGCGGCGATACTGTCCGCGAGGTGCTTATAGCGGAAGGAGACGCCACGCGCTTCAAGCGCTTCCACGACAGCCATGAAGCGGGCGTATTGTCGGGCATCCTCTTCCTCGCCCGCAAGGGCAAGGTGGGAGAAAATGCCTTCAATTTCTAGGTTCGGCTCCCTGCAAATGGAGAAAAGTTCTTCCACGTTTTCCGTGCCGAGGCGATGGAAGCCGGAATCCACCTTGAGGTGCACTTTCGCGCGGGTGCCAAGGCAGGAGGCCGCCTCGCTCAGCAGTTTTCCCTGTGCGGCGGTAAAAATGGTCTGCGTAATGCATTCCCGCACCACGACGGGAAGGAGCCTGTCCGGCGTATGGCCGAGGATGAACAGCGGCGCATCCGGATAGGCTTCCCGCAGTTCCAACGCCTCGGTCAGCGTTGCGACCGCAAGGCAGCATGCTCCGTGGGCAAGCAGCGTCGGGGCAATACCAACCGCGCCGAGGCCGTAGCCGTTTGCTTTGATGACCGGCATGACGGCGACCTCCGGGCCAACCATGGCGCGAATGGCATCCATGTTGCTGGCAAGCGCGGCGAGGTCAACCTGAACGTAGGTGTCGCGCGGGAGCGCGGCAGGGTCTGTATAAATCTGTGCGCAGCTCATTTGTCGTCCTCCAAAAATGCAAGCGTTCCCAAGACCTCAAGCAGTATGCCCGTTTTGATGCAGCGTTCGTCAGGGCAGAAGGTTTCGCTGTGCAACATCTGCGGCTGAGGATTCCCGGGGGTTGCGGTTCCAATGTTGAAATATGTTCCGGGAACAGCCTCGGTGAAATACGCAAAATCGTCCGCGCCGAGGCTGGGTTCTTCCATGAAAACGACATTTTCCGCGCCGAGCGCCGCCTGAGCAACCTCCGAAAGGCGCTGCGAAGTCGCGCGGTCGTTCACAAGGGGAGGATATCCATCGGACATTTCCACCGTGGCTGTCGCGCCGAATGCGGCGGCAGTGCCTTGCGCGATTTCTTTCACCTTGGCTTTTACAAAATCGCGCGTTGCGAAATCCAGCGCGCGAATGGTGCCACGCATTTCAACGGAGCCGGCGATGATGTTTTCCTTCGTTCCGCCATGGATCGTTCCGAGCGTTACGATCAGAGGCGTGGTGGGCGCGCTGAAGCGGCTTGAGATGCTCTGGAGGGCGCTGATGACCTGTGCCGCCACTACGATGGAGTCCACGCCCTTTTCAGGGTGCGCGCCGTGGCAGGAGGTGCCGTTCACGGTGATGGAAAGCTCCGTTGTGGAAGCGTTCATCTTTCCGTTGCAGACAAGCACCTTGCCGGTTTCGTAATTCGGATCCACATGGAGGCTCATCACGCGTGTGACGCAGGGATTTTTCAGGCAGCCATGTTCGATCATTCCGTGCGCGCCGCCAACCGTTTCCTCGGCCGGCTGGAAAAAGAGCTTCACTGCGCCGGGCAGCTCCGCTTCCATGCTTTTGAGAATTTGCGCGGCGCCGAGGAGGATCGCTGTGTGGACGTCATGCCCGCAGGCATGCATTACGCCCGGAACCTTTGAGGCATAGGGAACGTCGTTTTCTTCCTGGATGGGAAGCGCGTCGATATCGGCACGGATCCCAATGGCATACTTGGCCGAAGGGGAACCGATCGTAGCGACGACGCCATAGCCAGCCACGTTGGTTTCATGCGGAATATTGAGCGCGGCAAGGCGATCGCTGATCACATGCATTGTGCGCTCTTCCTGCTGCGAAAGCTCCGGATGCATGTGGATGTCGCGGCGCAGAGCGATAATTTCATCATAAATCCCGTCGATCGCGGCGCGGATTCGGTTGGGGTCCATTTTGCGTTACCTCCTGAGATATGAAATTGAAGGATGAAGAGCTTCTGTTGGCATTGTACAACACAGCAGCGCCGGTTTCAATGGAAAAACGGCATCTTATGGTGTATACTAAACAAGAAATTAACGTTATGGAAAAGAGGAGCGGCTATGCATGTAATGGACCTGACGCAGACGATCGGCGAAACAATGCCGGTTTATCCGGGAACGGAACAACCAAAACTGACACAGACGAATACCATTGAAAAGGATGGCTTTAAGGAGACGCTCCTCCGTATGTATTCCCATACCGGCACGCATATGGATGCGCCCGCACACATTTTTCCCGGCGCTCCGACGCTGGATGCACTGCCCGCTGAAAAATTCACGGGAAAGGCATGCGTGGTGGACTGCTCCGATGCGGGAGAGGACGGACGGATTACGATGCGGCGCATTCAAAACGTGCGCGCGGCGGCAGATGAAGCGGAATTCCTGCTATTTTATACGGGCTGGAGCCGCCTTTGGAACGATGGACGCTACTTTGGCGCGTACCCTGCGTTTGATGCGGATGTGATGCGTTATTGCGCAGCCGGGAAAAAGGGGATCGGCGTTGATGCGATCTCCATCGATCCGATCGACAGCTTTGAATTGCCCATGCACCGCATCGTGCTTGGCGCGGGGCTTGTTATTGTGGAAAACCTGACGAATCTCGAGGGGCTTATTGGCCGCGCGTTCCGCTTTGCAGCGCTTCCGCTGAAATACGAAAATGCGGACGGCGCGCCGGTGCGCGCCGTAGCGTTTGTGGATTAATTCCGGGCTCCGCCGTCCTCTGTTTCCCGCTCTCGGCGCAGGGCGCTGCGGTAGGCGATATATGCGCTGACGCGGCCGGTTTGCTGAAATGCCTCCCAAAGGGCGCGGGCGTTGTTGGGCGTGCTGCTCTTATCCATGACGGTTGCTCCTTTGCGGTATGATACGGCTTTAGTATCTCCGCAGGAGGGCCAGGACCATGAACGGAAAATCTTTCCCATGGAGGCCGGATGGCACTTATTACCGTAAACGGCATCGTGACACGGTATGCGAATTACCGCGACAATGACCGCATCCTGACGCTTTTCACGCGGGAGAGGGGGCTGATTTCCGCTGCCGCGCGCGGCTGCCGCCGCCCGAAAAGCCAGCTTTTGCCGGCGAGTGAGCTGTTCGTTTCGGGAGAGTTCGTCCTGTTCCTGAACCGGGAAAAATATACCGTGGAATCCTGTGATGTGCGCGAACCCTTTTATCCGCTTCGCGAGGATGTGGAACGCTTTTCCGCAGGAGCGTACATGCTTTCCCTCATCAATGAGGGAACGGCTGCGGAGCAGCCGAACGAGGCGCTGCTGTCGCTTTTGCTTTATGCGTTGAGCTTTACCGCCTATTCGGAGTGTGCGCCGCTTGATATGGCGCTTTGCTTTGCTGCGCGCTGCCTGCAAACGCTTGGGTACAGCCCGGCGGTCACGCGGTGCGCTGCCTGCGGGTGCGACCTGCGCGCCGCGCGTGAACTGCACTTTTCGGCTGCTGCGGGCGGCGCGCTCTGTTCTGCCTGCACGCATGGCTTTGGGACAGACGCAGTTCCTATTTCTGCGCTTTCCCTTGAAGCGCTCAGGCGCATGTTGATGCTCCCCGATGCGGAAATGGGAAGGGTTCGCCTGCCGGAACGCGTCCGAAACGAGCTGAAGCATGCTGTAAACGGCTACGCTGAGCATGTGCTGGAGCGGCGGTTTAAGGCACTTTCCTGCCTGTGAGGCTGCATGCGGGCAGGATGCGTCGCCTATAAGTTCAAATTATGATTCAATGTTGCAACATAACAACTTTTCCGCAGGATTTCCTGCATAAGGAATTACAAATTCATTGCTTAATTTGAAGAAAAAGGATATAATAACTGGTGCGTGTGGAATTTTGAAGAACGCATATTTTTGATGCGTGGTATTCCACCCGCTGAATATGGTCCAATTTGATTATATTATATGGAGGTAAATTAAATCGATGGCACACAAGTACGTATACCTTTTTAGTGAAGGTAACGCCACCATGCGGAATCTCCTCGGCGGCAAGGGCGCAAACCTTGCTGAAATGACCGGCCTTGGCATGCCCGTGCCGCAGGGCTTCACCATCACCACCGAAGCCTGCACGCAGTATTATGCCGACGGAGAGAAGATCAACGACGAAATCATGGATCAGATCTATGAATACATCGGCAAGCTGGAAGGAATCACCGGCAAGAAGTTCGGCGACCTTGAAAACCCGCTGCTCGTTTCCGTCCGTTCCGGCGCCCGCGCTTCCATGCCGGGCATGATGGACACCATCCTCAACCTCGGCCTGAACGAAGCGGTTGTGGACGTCATCTCCAAAAAATCCAACAATCCCCGTTGGGCGTGGGACTGCTATCGCCGCTTTATCCAGATGTATTCCGACGTCGTCATGGAAGTGGGCAAGAAGTATTTCGAGCAGCTCATCGATAAGATGAAGGAAGAACGCGGCATCACGCAGGATGTGGAACTTACCGCGGACGACCTTAAGCAGCTCGCAGGCCAATTCAAGGCTGAATATAAGGCCAAGATCGGCACCGATTTCCCCTCCGACCCGAAGGAACAGCTCATGGGCGCAATCAAAGCTGTGTTCCGCAGCTGGGACAACCCCCGCGCCAATGTGTATCGCCGCGATAACGACATCCCCTATTCCTGGGGTACCGCTGTCAACGTCCAGATGATGGCGTTCGGCAACATGGGCGACGATTGCGGCACCGGCGTCGCGTTTACCCGCAACCCCGCGACCGGCGAAAAAGAACTCATGGGCGAATTCCTGACCAACGCGCAGGGCGAAGACGTTGTCGCCGGCGTGCGCACCCCGATGCCCATTGCGCAGATGGCTGAAAAGTTCCCCGCTGCGTTCAAGCAGTTCCAGGAAGTGTGCGGGATCCTTGAAAACCATTACCGCGATATGCAGGATATGGAGTTCACCGTTGAGAACAACAAGCTCTACATGCTCCAGACCCGCAACGGAAAGCGCACGGCAAAGGCCGCGCTGAAGATCGCCTGCGACCTCGTGGACGAGGGCATGATTTCCGAGCAGGAAGCCGTTAACATGATTGACCCGCGCAACCTTGATACCCTGCTGCATCCGCAGTTTGATACCAAGGCGCTCAAGAATGCAAAGCCCGCCGGCAAGGCGCTGCCTGCGTCTCCCGGTGCTGCCTGCGGAAAGATCGTCTTTAGCGCGGAGGATGCAAAGGCCTGGGCCGCTCGCGGCGAAAAGGTTGTCCTCGTTCGCCTGGAGACCTCCCCGGAGGACATCGAAGGCATGAAGGCTGCACAGGGCATCCTGACCGTGCGCGGCGGCATGACCTCCCACGCGGCAGTCGTTGCCCGCGGCATGGGCAAATGCTGCGTATCCGGTTGCTCCGCGATCAACATGGATGAAGAAAACAAACAGTTTACGCTTTCAGGAAGGACCTATCATGAGGGCGACTGGCTGAGCCTTGACGGTTCCACCGGCAACATTTACGACGGCGCAATGCCGACGATGGATGCTTCCATCGGCGGCGAGTTCGGACGCATCATGGCTTGGGCGGACAAGTATCGCCGTCTGCAGGTCCGCACCAATGCGGATACCCCGCAAGACGCTGCCAAGGCGCGCGAGCTGGGCGCAGAGGGCATCGGCCTTTGCCGCACCGAGCACATGTTCTTTGATGGCGACCGCATTGCGGCCATCCGTGAAATGATTTGCTCCGATACCGTGGAAGAGCGCGAAGCGGCGCTTGCAAAGCTCCTGCCGATGCAGCAGAGCGACTTTGAGGGCATTTACGAAGCCATGGAAGGCTGCCCGGTCACCATCCGGTTCCTTGACCCGCCGCTGCACGAGTTCGTTCCCACTGAGGAGGCGGACATTGCGCTTCTGGCAAAGGCTCAGGGCAAGACCGTTGAGCAGATCAAGGCGATCATCGCCTCTTTGCATGAGTTCAACCCGATGATGGGCCATCGCGGCTGCCGCCTGGCTGTTACCTTCCCGGAAATTGCCGCCATGCAGACCCGCGCCGTCATCCGTGCAGCCATCAACGTGCAGGCCAAGCATCAGGACTGGACCATGGTTCCTGAAATCATGATCCCGCTCGTGGGCGAAGTCAAGGAACTCAAGTATGTGAAGGACGTTGTCGTCAAGACTGCTGATGAAGAACTTGCAAAGGCCGGCGTACAGATGAAGTACAAGGTCGGCACGATGATCGAGATTCCGCGCGCCGCGCTGACCGCTGATCAGATCGCCACCGAGGCCGAGTTCTTTTCCTTCGGCACCAACGACCTGACCCAGATGACCTTCGGTTTCAGCCGTGACGACGCCGGCAAGTTCCTTGGCGCATATTATGACAAGAAGATTTACGAGAACGATCCGTTCGCCAAGCTTGATCAGGTTGGCGTGGGCAAGCTCGTGAAGATGGCTGCCGAACTGGGCCGTCAGGCTCGCCCGGACATCCACCTCGGCATCTGCGGCGAACACGGCGGCGATCCTTCCTCCGTTGAGTTCTGCCACAAGGTGGGCCTGGATTATGTTTCCTGCAGCCCGTTCCGCGTGCCGATCGCGCGCCTTGCAGCGGCTCAGGCGAATATCCGCAACAAATAAAAGCGTTCACCAACAATTGGATCCGGCGCTGCCATTGAGGGCAGCGCCGGATTGAGTGTGTCGAAAAAGTGGCCTTTGGCCACTTTTTCGAGTTTTTCTTGGCATTTGCCTCTCGCTGACGCTCGCGGGCGGCAAAAGCTGCAAAGTACGAACCCCTGAGGGTTTCATCCGTTTCGGCGCACAGGTCGCCGAAGCCGGATTGCAAGTCAAGGGCTGCGGCTCTTGACAATCCCCCGGGCTTTTTCGACAGGCTGTCCGGCAAAAACGGCGGCCAAACCGGAAGCATGGAAACGCAGAAAACAAAGCGGGAGGAGGAAATGAAACAAAAAAGCAAGTCTTTCAGCATTATTTCATGTTTTTTCACAAATTTGACATAGATCGGAAAAGGACTTTTCCCGTTTATGCAGAAAAATCAAATAAAGAACAAGTAAGGAGGGATATGATGGAAGAAGACAGAATCCAAAGCGGGAGCCTGCGCGAGCATGCGGAGGAACTGGAAACGCAAACGCTTTCCCCCTATGCGATGCTTTCAAGGAACACGCGCGGCCGGGAATACGCGATGGAAAAATGCCCGATCCGCACAGAATTTGTACGTGACCGGGACCGCATCATCCACTGCAAATCCTTCCGGCGCTTGAAACATAAAACGCAGGTTTTTCTTTCCCCGGTGGGCGACCATTACCGCACGCGCCTCACGCATACGCTGGAGGTCAGCCAGATCGCACGCACCATTTCGCGCGGGCTTAGGTTAAATGAGGATTTAACAGAGGCAATCGCGCTCGGACATGATTTGGGTCACACGCCGTTCGGCCATGCAGGCGAAAGCGTGCTGGACCGCTTGGTGCCCGGCGGCTTTGAACACAACGTACAGAGCTTGCGCGTTGTGGAAAAACTGGAAAACGGAACGGGGCTGAACCTCACCTATGAAGTGCGGGACGGCATTGTGAACCACAAGAAAAGCGGCACGCCATGCACCCTGGAGGGCGCCGTGGTAAGCATTGCAGACCGTATCGCCTACATTAACCACGACATTGACGATGCAATCCGCGCGGGTGTGCTGCACGAGGAGGATCTGCCGAAACGCTGTGTAACCGTGCTGGGCAATTCGCATGGGCGCCGCATCAATACAATGATTACGGATGTGATTGCACAGAGCTATGGCAGGCCGCAGATTCGCATGTCGGAACGAGTCGGCGAGGAGTTTGACATGCTGCGCGCGTTCATGTTTGAACGTGTATACCGCGACAGCGACGCAAAGCAGGAGGAAGGGAAGGCAAAGCATGTCGTCGAGCAGCTTTTCCTGTATTACCTTCGGCATATGGACGAGTTGCCGGAGGAGTTTACGCGGCACATTGCCGCGGATGGAGCGGAGCGCGTGGCTGCGGACTATATCGCCTGTATGACGGATCGTTACGCGATCACGGATTATGAGCGCAAGTTTGTGCCCAAGGAGTGGATGTAGCGTACAGCTTTCCGCAAAAAACGGAATTTTTATGAAAGTTGCAGGAATCGCGGGTTTTACGGCGAATAACGAGCGTGCGGATGAATTATGGGAAAGGAGTGTTGTCACATGCCCATGTTCCCGGAAACGTGGATGGATGAGCTCCTTCAGAAGACGGATCTTGCAAGCCTGGTTTCCGAATATGTCCCGCTTTCACAAAAAAGCGGGCGGCTTTGGGGTTGCTGCCCGTTTCATAACGAAAAAACCCCCTCTTTTTCCGTTCAGCCGGACAAGCAGATGTATTATTGCTTTGGGTGCCATGCAGGCGGTGGAGCCATTCAATTTGTGCGGGAAATCGAGAGGCTCTCCTTTGTGGATGCGGTGAAGTTTTTGGCGCAGCGCGCAGGCATGGAGCTGCCGGATGAGGTGGATGACGACCGCCTCAGGCGTGAGCGTGCGCATAAGGAACGGCTGTATGCAGCATGCAAGGAGGCAGCGCTGTTTTACCACCGTCAGCTGCTGTCGCCGGGAGGAAAGCAGGCGCAGGCATACCTTGCAAAGCGCGGGGTGGATGGCAAGCTTGCAACCCGGTTTGGCCTTGGCTTTGCGCTGGAAACATGGGATGGCCTGACGAATTATCTTGCCGGGAAGGGCTACACGAACGACGAGTTGATCGACGCCGGGCTTGCAATTCGCGGGAAACGGAAGAACGGTTGCTACGATGCTTACCGCAACCGCGTAATTTTCCCCATTATCGCTACGAGCGGCCGGGTAATCGGCTTTGGCGCACGCACAATGAAGAAGGACGAGCAGCCAAAATACATCAATACTGGTGATACGCCGATTTACAATAAACGCAGCAATCTGTATGCGTTGAACATGCAAAAGGGGAAACACCCGGGTGACCTTGTAATGGTGGAAGGCTATATGGATGTGATCAGCCTTCATGCGTGCGGAATCGACAACGCGGTGGCGTCCCTTGGCACTGCGCTTACGCAGCAGCAGGCCCGGCTGATGAAACGCTATGTCGAGCGCGTATATATTTCTTATGACGGAGATGCGGCGGGGCAGAATGCAACGCTGCGTGGGTTGGACATCCTTGCGGCTGAAGGGTTGGAGGTGAAGGTAATCTCGATCCCCGGCAACATGGACCCGGACGATTATGTGCGGCGCAATGGAAAGGCAGCGTTCTTGAAGCTGAAGGACGATGCGAACACGCTCAACGGCTTTAAGCTTTCGCACCTTGCGACGCAGTTCGACCTTCTTACTGCGGATGGCCGCGAAGGATATGCAAAGCGCGCGTGTGCGTTTGTAGGCGGCCTGGAGCCTGTGGAACGCGAGCGGTACATCCCGGTAATTGCCCGCAACGCGGGAGTTTCCCTTGATGCAGTGGAGGCACAATGCGGGCTTGCAAAGCCGGTTGAAACGAATAACACTGCCAAAAATCGGAATACTAGGAATAAAATTCGCGAGGCGAAAGTTACCGAACCCGATCGAATTGAGCAGACGCTGCTCACCTGCATGCAGGCTTCGCGCGAAAATACCACATATGCAGCGGAGCGGATGGCCGAGGCGGGGGTAACGTTTTCCCAAGAAGGGTTTGCGGGATATGCGGATGCATTGCTTGTTGCATATTCTACGAGTGAAACGCCGGATATGGCGCGCTTGCTCGCAGAGCTCCCGGAGCAGCAGGCGGAAGCCGCCGCAATGGCGATGACAGCCGACCCATTGGAAGGGGAAGCTGCCTCCGTGATTGATGATTGCGTAGAAAAGCTGCGCTACAAACAGATTGATGCGCGCCTGAAGGAGCTTGCAGACAAAATGAGCGCCGGAGAAGGCGACAGGACGGTGCTTCTGCGTGAACACGCGGAGCTGATGAAGAAACTCAAAGAGTTTAAATAGACTTAGATTAGTAACAGTAAGGAGTGGGCAGCTTTGGAAGCGAATAAACCTCACATGAACAAGGTGGAAGAGCTCGTTGAGCGCGGCAAGGCGAAAGGCGTTTTGACCTATAAGGAAGTCATGGATACGCTTGAGGAGCTTGACCTCAATTCTGAGCAGATCGAGCGGCTGTACGACCGCTTTGAGGCGCTCAACATTGATGTGGTTGAGGAAATCGAGGTCGCGGAGGACATCACCGAGGAGTTGGCGGAAATTGACACCTCCGTTCCGGGCGCGGAAGGCGTGGCGATTGATGACCCTGTGCGCATGTATTTAAAGGAAATTGGAAAAGTGCCGCTTTTGAGCGCATCCGAAGAAATCGAGATCGCAAAGCGGATGGCGGATGGCGATCAGGATGCGAAACGGCAGCTTGCGGAAGCGAATCTGCGCCTTGTGGTTTCCGTTGCAAAGCGCTATGTCGGCCGCGGAATGCTGTTCCTTGACTTGATTCAGGAGGGAAACCTCGGCCTCATTAAAGCTGTGGAAAAGTTTGATTACCGAAAAGGCTATAAGTTTTCTACTTATGCAACATGGTGGATTCGCCAGGCCATTACGCGTGCAATCGCGGATCAGGCGCGCACCATCCGCATTCCTGTGCATATGGTGGAAACCATAAACAAGCTCATCCGCGTAAACCGCCAGCTTTTGCAGGAATATGGCCGCGAACCGCGGCCGGATGAAATTGCTGCCGAAATGGGGATTTCCGAAGACAAGGTGCGGGAGATCATCAAGGTGGCGCAGGAACCGGTTTCGCTTGAAACGCCGATCGGCGAGGAAGAAGACAGCCATCTTGGGGATTTTATTCCGGATGACGATGCGCCTGCGCCTGCGGAGGTTGCGGCCTTCACACTGCTTAAGGAACAATTGATGGAGGTGCTTGACACGCTCACTCCCCGGGAAGAAAAGGTGCTCCGCCTGCGCTTTGGCCTGGATGACGGCAAGGCCCGCACGTTGGAGGAGGTCGGCAAGGAGTTTAATGTTACGCGCGAGCGCATCCGCCAGATCGAAGCGAAGGCGCTGCGAAAACTCCGCCATCCTTCCCGCAGCAAAAAGCTTAAGGATTTTCTTGAATAACAGGGCAAAATACAGGGGGCGGCGCAGGCGCCCCCGTTGTTGTATACACGCCCGGTCCGGAGAATGTCCGCAGCATTGATGGGACGCTCACTGCGCTTGATATGCTTGCGTTGCCAAACATGCCGCTGCTTTTCGAGATTTTGTTTTGAAAGGACTGAAAGGGATGGATGAAGAAAGTTAGGAATGGAATGTTTGCAATTTGTTAATAAAAAAACAATAAAATTCTGTTATAATAAATTATGGGAAAACTTCCCGGCAAAAAAACAGAAGGGCACATGCGATGAAGCGGGTTGTTAAAAGAAGCCGAATTGCTGCAATCGTCTTAGCGCTGACGGTTGTGTTTTGCACATCTGTGACCGATGCAACCTCGACCTCTGACGGCTTAGAATTTGAGCTTGTCTTGCCGGAAAACAGTATGCGGAGATTGACTATGCATCGGTCGCTGCCGTTTTGTATGGGTACTTTTCGGAATATCATAAAAGCATAGAGGCGCTTGATGTTAGCCCCGGGTTAATGCGCTATGTTGCAGATACAGAGAATACGCATTTGTATCTTTGCGCATTACAGTATGGGATTAACTGGAGAAAAGCAATGAATACCGGAATTGCCGACTCCCGCGTGAATGAAATTGATCTGAAGTATGCGCGGCCATTGCCGGATGGAAGCGTTGAAATTCGGGCGTACATACGAATTTCATATCGATATCTGGAGGACGAAACAAATACCATTGCGCATTCCGGAGATCTTTGGGAAATCCGTATCGGAAAGGTTGGCGATACGTCTAAAATCGTATACCTAAGTTCTCAATCAAATGATTACTATACTGCAAAACAGCGCATTCAAGAAAAAATGATAAAGAATGCGCAATCCCAAGGATATACGATAACGGATGCGATTGATGATGCATATGATGAAATCAACGCGTTCATCCCGCAATTGGTAGTGCTTGCAGACGCTTCGAACGCTACCTCTGAAAACAAGGATACTGATGATATTGTTGGGAAGAATGTTACAGAAATGAGGAGCGTTGCTGTAACATATGATTATGAAAGAGCAAGGAATTTTGCACACGCCAAAGGAGCAAGTTATCAAACACAGATATTTAAGCGTGTGACAAATGACTGTACAAACTTTGTATCTCAGTGTCTTTGGGTGGGATATGGTGGTGACCAAGGAAATAGTTGGTCGGCTACGGGAGGAATAGCTGCCTGTCAACAATTGGCGTTACAAAACTATAGACAGATTTGCGGTAGCGATAATTGGTTCGGTCGTAGCTATATTTCTAATGAGGACACTCCGTCAGGACCGTGGCAAAGAGTGAAAGAATTGTATAGCTATCTATCGTCTTCTTCTAGTGGGCCGAGAGCGTCTAAATATAACAACTTGTCCTTATATTCAAGTTGTAGCACTGTGCTTAGAAATGGGGATATACTACAACTCTCGGACTCGGCATCTAGTAGCGGATATCTTCATTCAGTAATGGTTGTCAGAGGCGGGTATTCATTAAGCGATGCGTCAAATATTTATGTGGCTCAGCATTCAAATGAATATTCCTATCGCCAGCTCTCTGAACTGATTTCTTCCAATTCCGCTCCATATGTGAGGATCATTCGGCCGATAACGGGCTCTTTTAACAGCTGATAGTGAAAGAAACCGTCATTGTGGGATGAGCTGTTCGGCTCATCCCATTGCAAATAAAGGAGGAACTGTTTTATGAAAAAAGCTGTGTGGCTTCTTGCGCTTGTCCTTTGCACGGCCTTCCTCTGCGCGTGCAACCTTGCAGCAGAAGAAGAACCTGCGCCAAGCCCTGTGCCGGAGGAAGAACCCTTCGTTTGGGAACCGGCGGACCTTTCTCCCTGCGGTGCTGATGCGGCAAACCGCAGCGCATACGGGATGGCGGATGCGCGGGGCGGCGTCATTTATTTTCAAAACTATCCCCGTGAGACGCTTTGCGCCATGGATGCGCAGGGGGAGATCTGGGTGCTTGCGGAGGACTGCCATGGCATGATCAACGCTTCGGATGACGCGCTGTATTATATCGGCGATGAGGAAAAGGGGATATTCCGCTTTGATTATGAAACCGGGGCCGTCGCAAAGCTTTGGGATGGAACCGCTGACAATATGGTTACGACAAAGAACTATGTTTTCTTCTTTGCGGAGAACACGCTGTACCGCATGGAGAAAGACGGCTCAAACCGCATTCCCGTGATGGAAGACCTCCGGTGGAGTTATCTGGATGTGGTGGGGGAGACGATATACGTTTCGCGCAGGATCGACGATGACCCGTATTGCGCCAACGCATATTCTCTTTTTGCGATTGATGTGAATGTTCCGGACGCCATAACGGTTGCAAAGGAAGCCATGCCTTCCCCGGTGCAGCATCTGGGAGACAGGATCCTTTGCCGCAATTTAAACGGCCTCTATTTGCTGGAAGCGGAAGGGGATGGGCGGACTGTGATGCTTGAAGAAGAGGACATCAACAATGTCCGCGCCGCCGCAAATGGGAACGCTGTGTTTTGCGCTTGGCTGCTGGAGGACAACTACATCCAAATGAGCATATACGACATTGGCGCGGGGAGAATGTCCGAACCCTTCCCGGTACACAATACCGCGATCTATTTTATGGACAAAAAGGCTTATACGGTAAATATCGGGGATCGGTTTCAGCTGGAGCGAGTCGTTCCTGAACCCGGCTATTACCACACGGAATGGCTTGTGGGAGAAGGATACCGGGGCGCGGCATGAAAAATTCAGGTAAAATTTCATCCGAATGTGATAAATCCCTTGTTTGCATGCAGCGGATTGTGGTAATATAATACACGGTATTGTGTATCATGGCGTTGCTGTGTGCGCGCGGCATGGTAAGATCATACAAATGAAACAAAAAACCACTTTGGAGGATTATTACCTATGGCAATGATTATGGCGGGCGATTTCAGGAAGGGCGTTACGGTTGAAATCGATGGCAACGTTTGGTCCATCGCGGACTTCCAGCACGTGAAGCCCGGCAAGGGTGCGGCTTTTGTGCGCACGCGGCTCAAGAACGTCATGACTGGCGCGGTGCTTGAGCGCACCTTCAGCCCCACGGACAAGTACCCCACTGCGCACATCGAAACCAAAGAGATGCAGTATCTCTACAACGATGGCGAGCTTTATTATTTCATGGATACGGAAACCTTTGAGCAGCTTCCGCTCAACCACGAGCAGGTTGAGGATGCGATTGACTTCATCGTGGAAAACGAAAACGTCACCATCCGCTTCTTTAAAGGCAGCCCGTTCTCCGTTGCTGCGCCTAACTTTGTTGAACTGACCGTCACCGAAACGGAGCCCGGCTTCCGCGGTGATACCGCCACCGGAACAACCAAGCCTGCAACGCTTGAAACCGGCTTTAAAATCAACGTTCCGCTGTTCGTCAACGAGGGTGACCGCATTCGTGTAGATACCCGCACTGGCGAATATATGGAGCGCGTCTAAGCAATCCTAACAACATCACATAACGGAGGTTTACCTATGGGATACATGAAAGAAAAAGTCGCTTACCTGCGCGGCCTTGCGGACGGCATGGAAATCGGCGGCGATGCGCAGGGGAAGCTCCTGCTTGCGATGATCGAAACCATGGACGAAATGGCCGGTACCATTGACGAAAACGAAGAGGCGATTATTGACCTTGATGAATGCATTGACGACATTTGTGATGAGCTTTCCGACATTGACGAGTGCCTGGACGCTCTGATCGATGATGATGACGAGTGCGATTGCTGCTGTGACGATTTTGACGATGACTTTGTTGAGGTAGAATGCCCGCATTGCGGTGAGACCGTTTACTTCGATCAGGACATGCTTGAATCTGACGAGGAACTGATCTGCCCGAACTGCAACAAACCCGTGATCCCGACGGTTCAGGATGATGAGGAATAACAGAACATAAAACTTAGTCAGGGCCGCCCGGAAATTTCGGGCGGCCCTTTGCGTAAAGAGCGGTTTGCGGAGAACAACGCAGCCGAAACCGATCCTTGCGCCCCCTGCCTTACTTCCCGGCCTCTTCTACGGCGGCTTCCGCAAAGCTGTTATCTACAAGCTCAGTAAATTCAACGCGCTCGCTCAGCTCTCCAGCACTTTCCATGATGTCCTGCAAGCGTGTAAAGGAATCCTCGCTCATCACAGGCGTTTGCGTCCAGGAATCCGTCGCCCGATAGCTTTGGGCGACCGCGGAAAGGGTCTCGACCGAAGAATCTGGGAAGAAAGGCTGCATCGCTTCAGCGATTTCCGCATCGCTTGCGGATTGCACCCAAAGCTGCGCGCGGTACAACGCCCGCACGAACGCTTCAACGAATGCAGGGTCATCCTTTATGGTGTCGGGCGCAACCATAAAGGCGGTATAAGGCACTTCGCCGGATTCCATGCCAACGTTTGCGACGATGTGTCCTTTGCCTGCGGCTTCAAATTCAGAGGCTGTCGGTTCAAAAAGCGTAACGAAATCGCCGGTTCCGCTCTCAAATGCGCCGCCCATCAGGTTAAACTGGATGTTGTTGATGACCTCCACATCCACACCGGGGGTAAGACCGTGTTGCTTGAGGACGTATTCGAGCGTCATAAAAGGCATGCCGCCAGGACGTCCGCCGATAATAGATTTTCCCTGCAGGGACTTCCAATCAAACGCATCGTCCGCTTCGCGGCCAACGAGGAAGGAACCGTCGCGCTTGGTGAGTTGGGCAACGATCATCGGATGTTCGTCTTTCCCTCCGGAAACCACGTAAACGCCGGTTTCCGGGCCCATCAGCGCAATGTCCGCTTCCCCCGCAAGCAGCGCGGTCATGCTTTTGTCACTGCCGCCGCCGGTCACAATTTCGATCTCCATGCCTTCCGCTTCAAAGAATCCGCGTGAGACCGCAACATACAGCGGTGCGTAGAACACCGAGCGGGTCACCTCATTGAGCGTGACATGGCGCAATTCGCCCTGCTTGTCGCAGCCGCACAGCAAGAACGCGGCGCCGAGCAGCAGACACAGCGCAAAGGATACGAGTTTTTTCATAGCAACCTCCTGAATTTTTTGGGCTGCTTCATCCTATTCATATCGCTTGTGTTTTGGAACCGGGGCACATCGAAAAAAGCAGGGTGGGAACTTCTTCCACTCTGCCCGGCACAGGATGGTTTGGGACCCTATGCGCGTGTTTTTCGGATGTAAGGCAGAACTTGAATGCGTGCGTAGTGGACGAGCGCTATGAGCGCAAGGATAATCGCAATGCCAAGCACAACAATGTCCAGTATGCCGATCTGCGGAACAAACCGCTTGGCCAGCGTAAGCGCAACGCTTGCATTAAAGAAGCCGGAGGCAAATTTGCCAAACCAGTCGGAATACACAAAAACCTTTTTGCGGAACAGGATCGCGCCGCCAACGATCATGATGAGTTCCTTGGCAAAAACGATAATAATCATATAGAGGGGCAGCCAGCCCCGCGTCAAAAAGCAAACGAGCGCCGTAAGCACCATCAGCTTGTCAGCCAACGGGTCAAGCACTTTGCCGATATTGGAGATCCAGTTGTTCCGCCGTGCCAGAAAGCCGTCCAGCAGGTCGGTCAAAAATGCGATTATATACGTAATCAGACACGAAAGATATTGAGCCTTTATAAAAAAATACAGGAATACGCCTACCATCAAAATGCGAAGCGCAGAAAGAATGTTGGGAATATGCCGCATGCCAAACCTCGCTTAAAACCATAGTTACTTTACTAACAAAATCAATTATACCATAAACGGCACAAATCACCAAAGGAATTTGTCGAGAAAGCCAAACAAAAGTACTTTGACGCAATCAATTTACATTTGTTTGTTCTTGACGCGTTGACAGCATGCGGCGGGAAGGATAAAATAAACAAGTCAGTTTATAATGGGGTGCCGCATGAGCAGGCGCCTTTGCAAAGGAGAAAAAAGAATGCAAAACAAACGCAACGGCATGCGCGCCGTCCTGTTCACTTTAGCACTCGCATTGATGTTTGCCGCTTTTGCCGGCTGCAGCGCCAAGGTAAGCAACCCAGTCGTCGGCAAAGTCGGCGATATGGAAATCCGTTTCCAAACCTATTACAACATCTATTTCAACAATATGTATATCCAAAGCCTGTATGGTACCTACGATGTATCAACGGCTGAAAAGTACCGCGCATTTCAGGACATGGTGTTCGATTCCATTATCGACAGCCTGCTCCCAATTTATGTTGCAAAGAAAAACGGCGTAACGCTTACCGACGAAGAGGAAGCAGAGGTTCAGAAGAAGTTACAGGAGCAGATCGACAGCCTGTATGAGGATTATGCGGATAAAGTGGATGAATCCATCACCGATGAAGCCGAAAAACGCGCTGCGGAAGAAAAACTGCTTTTGGAAGACCTGAAGGCAAACGGCCTTACGTATGACAAGTACATAAAGAGCATCGAAGAAAGCCTGCGCGATCAGGCCATAGGAAAGAAATATGTCGATGGGTTGATGGCGGAAGTTACGGTGAGCGACGAGGATGTTCAGGCTTACTATGACGAGCAGCTCGCATACTATCAGGAGCGCTATGCTGAGGATGCGGCAAACTACTTTGACGATTATTCTTCCTACCTCACCAATGGCGGTCTGCAGCCTCTGGTGGTGCCGGAGGGCTACAACTATTATAAGCATATTCTGATTCTTGACCCCGAAGAAGGGGAGGAAAAGGACGTTGATGCCATCGTGGCGGAGGTTTATGCAAAGATCCAGGCCGGAGAGGATTTCGATGCACTGATTGAAGAGTACGGCGAAGATCCCGGCATGAAGAACGAGCCTTACAAAACAGAGGGCTATATCCTGAGCGAAGCAAATGCGTCCGACTATTATGAGGAGTTTTCGGCTGCGGCGCTTGCACTTGAGAAGGAAGGCGATGTAACGCCCGAAGCTGTTCAGTCCTCCAAAGGAAAGCATATCATCAAAAAGCTTGGCTCTGTGGAAGCAAAGACCCTTTCTCTTGATGAGGTGAAGGATACGGTCCGTGAACTGGTACAGTCGGACAAAGAAGATGCTTTGTATGAAGAGTATCTCACACAGTGGAAGGAAGAGGTCAAGATCGTTAAGCATTACGACCGCGTGAACGGCGTAAAGTAAGCCGCTATGGAAAGCAGGCCGTTGACCGCGGGAATTTACCGCGTATTTGCGCCCGAAACGGGGGAATCGTTCCTCGGGTTCACCTACAACTTTGAAGGAACCCGGAAGCGGCTGCGCTTTGAACTCACGCTTAACGCTTGTTCCTATAAACCTTTGCAGCTGTTTTGGAATGAGCGGGGCGGACTCGAATTTGAGCTTTTGGAAGCGTTTGCGCCCGAACCGGCATTGTCTGAGCTGGAAACGGAAGCGCATCTGCGTGCCAAGCTCTTCCTTTGGCAAGAGCGGCTCGGCACAGGCGCCCGGTTGCTGCAAACGCAAATTTGACCTTACCCAAACAAACAGCGGACAATAACACGTAAGAACAAAAAATCGCGCCGCCGGCGCGATTTTTTGTTCTCTTTTGTTCGTTTAGTTTTGCAGCGCAAGATCATCCGTTTCCGCAAGTGTTTTCAGTATGGGCTTAATCGCGCGCGCTACGCTGCCCGGCTCAAAGGGGTTGGATAGGCGCGCAAGCTTGAGCAGCGCGAGATAAGGCATGCTGCCGCCCGCACAGCAGAGACGGTAATAATCCGCCCATGCTTCTTCACGGTTTTCAAGCATTCTGCCGTAAAATTCAAACGTGCCCATGGAGGCAAGCGTATAATCGATATAATAGAACGGGCTGAGGAAGATGTGCAGCTTCTGCATCCAGAAGCCGCCCTTTTCCATGAAAGCGTTGCCGTCATAGCTGCGGTCGGGAAGGTATTTCTTTTCAAGCGCCTTCCAGACTGCCGTGCGCTCAGCGGGCGTCATGTTGGGGTTTTCGTACACGATGTGCTGGAATTCATCCACGCATACGCCGTACGGGATGAAGGTAAGCGCATCCGCCATGTGAGAAAATTTATATTTTGCGGTTTGTGCGCCGAAGAACAGGTCCATCCAGGGATAGGTGAAGAACTCCATGGACATGGAGTGAATCTCGTTGGCCTCGCTTGTGCTGAAATAGTATTCGGGAATCTTCTGATGACGGCTTGCACAGAAGGCTTCAAAGGCATGCCCGGCTTCGTGGGTAAGCACGCCTGCATCGGCGGAAGTGCCATTGAAGTTGGAGAAAATAAACGGAGAATCGTACTCCGGGATGAATGTGCAGTAACCGCCGACCGCCTTGTTTGGCTTTGTTTCGAGTTCCAGCAGCGCATGGTCAACCATGAAATCAAAGAACTCGCCCGTCTCAGTTGAAAGCGCGCGATACATTTTCTGCGCACAGGCCACCATGAAGTCCCGGTCGCCCTGCGGCACGGCGTTGCCATCGGTAAAGGAGTAGCTTTCATCGTAATAATGGAGCTTATCCACGCCGATGCGCTTTGCCTGCCGGCGGCGCAGCTCCACGCAGGCAGGCACGATGTGCTCTACGACCTGTGCACGGAAGCGGGCTACGTCCTCTGCGTCATAATCCGTGCGGCCCATGTTCAGATAGCCGAGCGGTGTGAAGGTTTTATAGCCCATGGCTTTTGCCATTTCATGCCGCAGGTGTACAAGCTTGTCATAAATCTCGTCCAGCTTTGCCTCGTTTTCGATAAAGAATCCCGCCCAGGCTTCAAATGCCGCCTTGCGCACGGCGCGGTCCGGGGATTCCATGTATTTGAGCAGGCCGTAATTGTTGCAGATCTCCCCGTTGAATTCAACCTTGCAGCTTGCTGCGAGCGCCTGATATTCGCTGCAGAGACGGTTTTCCTCCTGCATGAAGGGAACAAGAGCGGGCGACATCCGCTTGACGCTGAGCTCGGCGTTTATGAACATCTGCTGCCCGTACGTTTGCGCAAGCTGGGTACGGAAGGGGGATGCGAGAAGCGCCTTGGAATATGCGAGCGAAAGAGAATCGATTACGGGAGAGGCTTCATCGAAAAATTCCTTCTCCGCCTTGTAGAACGAATCCTCGGTGTTGAGCGTAAAGCGGATTTCAGCAAGCGTAGCCAAGGTCGCAAGGCGTTTGGTAAAGGCGGCGTTCCTTTCTATGACGGCCGCGGCCTCGTCCGGCGTTCTTGCATTGTGCATCGCATCGGTCAATGCGCTGACCGTCTCCCGTACTGCATCAAGATCGGGGCGTTCGTATTTGTAGTCGCTGAATTTTTGCATGGGTTCCTCCTGTCGTGCGTTTGTAAATATTATGTTAACGAAGGGCGTTTTCACCTCATCATCATAGCAAACAAAGGTGCGCCGCGGCAAGAGATATGCTATAATCTTAAATAATATATTTCAAAATATTGGCAGATATGACAGGAAACGCGGAAGATGACGAAGAAACTATATTATGACTCGGAACGTATCGAATGTGAGGCAACGGTTCTCGCCTCTGAAAAGACGGAAGACGGATATGATATTTTGCTGGATGCAACCGTGATTTACCCCGAAGGTGGGGGCCAACTTTCCGATACGGGACGCATAGCGGATGCATGCGTATCGCATGCGCGCGAGTCGAACGGTGAAATTTGGCACCGAACGGATCGGACGTTGCCTGTTGGAGCAACGGTTCATGTGGCATTTGATCCGGAACCGAGGTTGGATCACACCCAGCAGCATACGGGGGAACACATCCTTTCAGGCCTTGCCAAAACCCTGTTTGGCGCGGTGAATGTGGGCTTCCATATGGCGGAGGACTATGCAACCATCGACCTTGACCTGCCGCTTAACGAAGAACAGCTTTGCTTGCTTGAAACGGAGGCCAACCGTGCCGTGCAGCGCAATGTGCAGACGGAAACGCGCATCGTAAGCGGCGCAGAACTTGACGCAATCCCCCTCCGCAAACGCGCAAAGGGTCTTACGGGGGAGGACATCCGCATCGTATGGTGTGGCGGCGTGGATTCCTGCACCTGTTGCGGCACGCATTGCGCCCGAAGCGGCGAAGTGGGGGCCATAAAAATCACTGCGCATATGAACTATAAGGGCGGCACGCGGCTTTGGTTTGCCTGTGGCATGCGGGCCGTTGCGGATGCACAGAAAAATGCCCTTCTTGCGGACAAGCTGGCCCGGCGCTTCAGCACGAAGCCTGAAAATGTGCTTGCGGCCGTCGTGAAACAGGGCGATGAGCTTGCGGCGGCAAAGCGCGAGCTGCGCATGCGCACAGAAGCGCTGCTTGCGTACCGTGCGGCAGGTTTGATGCAATCTGCAGAACCCGTGTGCGGCACAAAGCTGGTTGTTCATGCGGAGGATGGCTTAAACGCGCAGGAGTTGAAGTCATTTGCGGAGAAGCTCTGCGGAGAGGAACGGGTTGTGGCCGTCCTGTTTTCCCATGTGGGGGATACGGTGTATTACCAACTTTCACGTGCGGCAGGCGTTCCGTTCAGCATGCGGGAAGCCTGCGCTGCGCTCAATGCGATGACAGGCGGAAAAGGCGGGGGACGGGACGATGCGGCACAGGGCAGCGCAAAGGCACAAACGGGCTTTGCGGAACTGCTTGCACAGTTTGAGGGATACCTTAAAAAATGGATGAGGGGGTAAGGATGGATGAAGCGGTATGCGGCGTATTTGTTGGTGTGCGTATGTCTGTTCTTTTGTGCGTGCGCAAATCAGGGAGCGGTGGGCACGGCTACGCCGGACGCGCAGCAATCCCCGGCGGCAAGCACGCCTGAACCGGCTTTGACAGAGCCTGCGCCGACGTTTGAACCAACCCGGACGGCGGAGCCAACGCTGTCTCCCTCTGCGGTTGCAGGCGCGTTCGTTGTGGAGTGCGAAGATGCCATCAACATGCGGAAAGAGCCTTCTTCACGGGCTGAACTTGCAGGGACTCTTGCAAAAGGGGAGCGCGTGCGCGTGATGGAATATGTGAAAAACTACGCCTACGTTGAGACGCTTTCCAACGGAACGAAAGGCTATGTGATCGCGGGGTATCTTAAGCCGGAAGAGGATGTGTTTGACTGCGAGACGGTTAAGATCACGGATTGCTATACCTATGAACAGATGCGTGCGGATATGGATGCGCTCGCTGCAGCATATCCTGCGCTTGCAAGCGTCTCCATTATTGGACAGAGCGTGCGTGGCGTTGAAATTCCTGCTCTGATAATGGGGGAGGTAAACGCTCCGCATCACGTGTTGGTGCAGGCTGCGATCCATGCGCGCGAGCACATGACTTCCCTTCTCGCAATGGCCCTGTCCGAATCATGGCTCCGGAGCGGCGGCAACCCACAGGTATGCTTTCACGTTATCCCAATGACCAACCCGGATGGGGTGAAGATCAGTCAGGAGGCCGCATATGATGAGCACACGCGGCAGCTTTATGTGAACGATTATGCCGCCGGCTTAACTGAGGCGGAAGGGGAGGAATACCTCCGCGAATGGAAGGCGAATTACAACGGCGTGGACATCAACCGCAACTTTGATGCAATGTGGGAAAGCGTGAACACGGTTGCAGCCCCTTCGTCAGGGGATTACCGGGGCGAGGCGCCGGAAAGCGAGCCGGAAACACAGGCCCTTGTTTCATACACAAGGCAATATGCGTTTGATGCAACCATCAGCTATCACGCTACGGGCAGTATGATTTACTGGCAGTTTGGCCCCGCTTCCGAGGCGGATAAAGCAGCGCATGCGCTTGCGCTGGTAATCGGGGAACTGGCCGGGTATTCGGTGGAGTTTGACGATGGAAAATCCTTTGGAGGGTATAAGGATTGGGCGAGCAGCAAGCTTGGCATCCCGTCGCTCACCATCGAAATCGGCACGCGTTCCGCACCATTGCCGGAAATCGATTTTTACAACATTTGGCTGCGCAACCGCTTTGTGTTTAAAACCGTAGCAGAATGGGTAAAAAACGCTTGACAAAGGCACATGCGTTCCCTATAATATGAGTGTTGCAAAGCAGAAGCCCCGCTTCTCACCCGCCGGCTCAGCGTCAGGCGTGGTTTACGGAACAACACCAAAGCCTGCAAAGGCTTGAAACAGGTTGTACTTCCATAGTGGGCGTTCTGCGCTCACTATTTTATTTTATACGGAGGTGTCCACCATAGCCAGCCAAGAACTCCTGATCAACGAGGAAATCCGGGACAGGGAAGTCCGACTGATCGATGAAAAAGGCAACCAGCAAGGCGTTGTGGCGCTCGATGTGGCGCTGCGCATGGCCGAGGAGGCCGACCTTGATCTGGTTAAGATCGCGCCGCAGGCGGTGCCGCCCGTGTGCAAGATTATGGATTACGGCAAATACCGCTTCGAGCAGACGAAGCGCGAAAAGGAACAAAAGAAGAACCAAAAGGTGATCGAGATCAAGGAGATTCGCCTTTCGGCCACCATCGACCAGCATGACATGGAAGTTAAGGCAAAGGCCTGCACCAAGTTCCTGAGCGACGGAAACAAGGTTAAGGTTTCGATCCGCTTCAAGGGGCGCCAGGCCAGACACGGCGACATCGGGCTGGATGTGATGAACGCGTTTTTTGAAATGGTCAAGGACAGTGCTGCGATCGACCGCCCTGCAAAGCAGGAGGGACGCAATATGTTCATGATACTTGCACCAAAAGCAAACTAAACTATTTTTCCAAGAGGAGGAAATACCCCATGCCAAAGATCAAGACCCACAGGGGTGCTGCCAAGAGATTCAGCCTTACGAAAAACGGCAAGATCAAAAGGGGCAAGGCTTACAAGAGCCATATCCTGACGAAGAAGACCACCAAGCGCCTGCGCGGCCTGCGCCAAACCGGCTATATTGCCGAGTGCGAAGCCAAGAAGGTTCGCGAGCTCATTCCGTATAAGTAAGGAGGAAGACCAACAATGGCAAGGATTAAGAGGGCGGTAAACGCCGTTAAAAAACGTCGCAAGGTATTCAAGCTCGCAAAGGGCTATTACGGAGCAAAGAGCAAGCAGTATCGCGCAGCTTCGCAGCAGGTCATGAAGTCCATGGCTTATGCCTATGTCGGACGCAAGCTGAAGAAGCGCGAATACCGCAAGCTGTGGATCGCGCGCATCAATGCGGGCGCCCGCATCTGCGGCACTACGTACAGCCGCATGATCAACGGCCTGAAGCTGGCCGGCGTCGATGTGAACCGCAAGGTTCTCGCCGATCTCGCCGTGAACGACATGAATGCGTTCCGCGAGCTCGTGAACGTTGCCAATCAGGCGCGTGCGTAAGAAATAGCGCAATGGCCGTCCGCAAAGGATCCTTTCCGGGCGGCTTTTTCATACGTTGAATGGTTTCGGGAGGCCATGGTATGGTGATTGAAAGCACGCGCAATGAAACGGTCAAACGCGCGCGCGCACTCGCGCAGCGCAAAGGAAGGCTGGAACAGGGCGTACACTTCATTGAAGGGGAAAAGCTGGTGCGCGAAGCTGTGGTTTCCGGTGCGCAGTTTGTGGATGCTTTCATAGAGGATGGGCATGACCTGATGGCTGCCGTGCTCTCCGGCAGCGGCGCGAATGTATACACGGTGCGCCGCAGTGTGATGGAAAGCCTGACGCAGACCGGAACGCCGCAATGGGTGTGCGCAACGGTAAAAACGCCGGAACAGCCCATTCCTGAGTACTACCCTGCGGGGTTGATCGTGGCGCTTGATTGCGTACAGGATCCCGGCAACCTCGGCACGATCCTGCGCACGGCGGATGCGATGGGAGCTTGCGGCCTGCTGCTTGGCGAAGGATGTGCCGACCCATATGCCCCTAAGCCGCTTCGCGCTGCGATGGGGTCGATCTACCACATCCCGGTCTGGCAGGGAAACCTTGAAAACGAAGTCGCACGCCTTGCCGCGCAGGGCTTCACGCTTGTATGCGGGCATCTCAAGGGCGCGGACGTGCTGCCGGAACCGGGTGAAAAGTGCGTGCTTGTAATCGGAAACGAAGGAAACGGTGTTTCGGACGCCATCGCTGCGCAGTGCCAAACATACCGCTTGCCCATGTATGGCTTTGCAGAATCGCTCAACGCATCCGTTGCAGCCGGGATTCTCATTTATGAGCTTGCGAGGAAAATGCGGGGATAAGAAACAAAAAAGCGGATGGGCGCAGCTTATCCGCTTTTATAGTTCAACGCAATACACGCCCCAAATTCGGCAAAAGCCGCTCCCTGTGGCTCAGAACGTATTGCTCCGATCGCAGCAGCGCAAGGAAAGCATCTCGGGAGAGCCAAAGATAAGACACCGTTTCGTCGTCCTGCAGCGTGACGGCATTTTTGCTGCAATTAACGCGGCAGAAATAGCCGTGATAGATCGTGTCATGGCTGACGGTGCGGTACAGCGGCATAAAGCGCTCTGCCGAGATCCCCGTTTCCTCCAGCAGCTCGCGCTTTGCGGCTTCTTCCGCGGTTTCACCCTTGAGCGCGCTTCCGCCCGCTGTGGCCTCATAGAGGCCGGGGGCGTTGGGCTTTGTGAATGCCCGCTGCATCAGAAGAAAATCGCCGTCAGCATGCTGTACAAGGACTTCGCTGACGAGGTGATACAGCCCTTCCGGAACCGTTTCTCCGCGGATAAGGTCGCGTCCGGCGGGCGTGCCGTCTTCATAATAAGCATCCCAAAGTTCCACGCTTACGCCTCCATAAATGAAAACAGACCCTGCCGCCGCGCTTCCGAAAACAGATACGGTGTGATGTCAGGGTAGGTGAGTGCGTCGGGCAGTGCGTCAAACGTGCACACCTCTGCGATTTCGCTTTCCGGAAGCTGTGCAAGCCGCGCAATCCTTGCAGCGAATACGACACCGCTTGCTGCACCTTCGTTTCGCTTTACGCAGTAATCGCATATTGGAATAAGATCGAATTTCTTAGCGCCACTTTCCTCAAACAACTCACGCCGCGCTGCTTGCAGAGGCGTTTCACCGGGCTCGATATGCCCGCCTTGCGTCTCCCACGTCGCGCGCTCTCTGTGGCGGCTCAGGAGAATCCGGCCTTTATATTCGGAAAGCACGACGACATATTTGTAATTCTCAAGCGAGCCAAGGGGGCTGACCGTGCAGCACGGCCCTACCTTCTGCCCAAACTTATTTTTTAATGCTGCTTTCGCCAAACGGATGAGTTCAGCTTCATCTTCATCTTGCGCCGGAATTCGCTCGGCGATTTGTGTGATAATCGAATAAAGCGCTTTCTGCGTTTTAAGAGAAAGAAGCGGGAAGAGTTCATTCATTATGTTGACTTGCCATATGAAATCATTCCCGGAAAACACTTCTGAGATTGGGTCAGCGAGAATCGCTTCATGCTTTTGAAGCACGGACAGCATTATGGGCGCAACCGGCCAATTCATGTCTTGAATCCAAGTGAGCGCTGCATTAGCCAATGGATTAAAGGCTTCATCAGATAACTCTATTAAAGCGGAAAGGTTCGAAACATCGAATTTGTCGCGGGGAAGCAACGCCATTTTAACGTAATTCTCCATCCACTCCGGCAGTATGCCGACGGAGCGCAGCGCACGGTAAAGCTTCGGGTTCGGCATGCCGATGATGGTGAAATAACAGCCCTCGAGGCGTTCCACAAGCAGCGAGCCCGGGCCTTGAATGCCGTAAGCGCCGGCTTTGTCAAGCGGCTCACCCGTGGCGATGTATGCATGGATCTCCTCGTCCGAAAGCGGAGCAAATGTGACCTCCGCCGCATCATGGAAAACGATGCGGCGCGTGCCGGTAAGCACTGCGACACCTGTATAGACGGTGTGCGTGCGCCCGCTGAGCGTGCGAAGAATGCGAAACGCGTCCGAAGCGTCCGCGGGTTTGCCGATGATGCTCCCATCAAGATAAGCAATTGTGTCCGCACCGACAACGCAGCAGTCTCCGTAAGATGCAAATACGGCCTCAGCCTTGCGCAGGGCCAGCCTTTCTACAAACGCTCCGGGTGCGCAGGGCGGCACATGCTCATCCGCATCGCTTACAACGATTTCATACGCATAGCCCATCAACGCAAGCATTTCGCGCCGCCGCGGGGACTGGGAAGCAAGGATTAAACGCATAAAGACGGCTTCTCCTGTTTCATAAGATAACCTATATAGTATAACATAAAGGCGTATAACGCGCACGAAAACAGGCAATACTTTCCATCATTCCAGAACTGTGGATGAACGGGAGGTATGTCAGGATGTGTTTGAATCTTTCCGGTTTACTGATGCGCAATATTGCCATCGATTTCGGAACCGTAAATACGCTCATCGCAATCAAGGGGCGCGGCATTGTGCTGCGAGAACCGAGCGCAGTGGCCGTTTCAGCGGACGAGCGGCGTGAACCGCTCGCATTCGGCAGGGAGGCCATGCAGATGCTCGGCCGCACGCCGGGTGGTATCAACGTCGTATATCCGATGCGGGATGGCGTTGTGGCGGATTATGCGCTTTCCGCAGAAATGCTGAAATACTTTATACAAGCGGCGCTTGGCCATAAAGTTGGGGCGCTCGGCGTGCGCCTTGTGCTGTGCCTTCCGCTTTGCGTTACGGAAGTGGAACGCAGGGCACTTGCCGATGCGGCGCGCGGCGCAGGCGCGCGCGATGTGCTGATGCTGGACGAACCGCTTGCAGCCGCCATAGGGGCGGATTTACCCGTGTTTGAGCCGATAGGATCCATGGTGGTCGACATTGGCGGAGGCACGACGGACGTTGCAGTGCTGGCGCTTGGCGGCATTGCTGCTTCAGCTTCCGTGCGCACGGGCGGTACGCATCTTGATGCAGCCGTCCGTGAGCATGTGCAAAAGGCGCACGGGGTCATGGTCGGCGAGCGCACGGCAGAGGAAATTAAGATTGCGCTTGGAAACGCGCTGCCGGGCGGCACGGAGCGCATGCAGGTGCGCGGCAGAAAACTGGATACCGGCTTGCCCACCAGCTTGATTTTGAACGCCGGCGAGGTTGCGCATGCGATAGCGCCCGCGGTGCAGCGCATCGTGGCAGCGGTGAAGGACGCGCTTTCCGAAACGCCGCCGGAACTTGCGGGCGACCTCTACTGCGGCGGCATTACGCTTACGGGCGGCGGCGCGGAGCTAAGGGGGCTGGACCGGTTGATTTCTCAGGAAACGGGCATGCCCGTGCGCGTAGAGGAAAGCCCGCTGGATTGCGTGGCGCTCGGCGCGCTCAGGATGCTGGACCGGCAGGAAGCCTTCGCAGAAGCGGTCCACACGCTCGAAGCGTGATTCTTAACATACTGTGACGATTTTTCCCAACGCCTTGCAAGCGCCGCGCCTTGCAAGTATAATAGGATAGCAAGAATCCAGCCGAAAAGGCTTGCTTTTCATGCGGCCAAGGAGGAAGCGGTTGCGCGGTTTATTTAAAAACAAACCTTTCGTCATCATGCTCATAGCCATCGTGCTTTTGGGCATTTTGGCGTTTGCAACCTCTGGCGAACGCTCTGTTTCGTGGCTTGAAAGCACGGTGGGAGCGGTCGTGCAGCCGGTGCAGACATTCGCTTCCAAAGCTTCGGACAGCATCATCGGATTTTTTCAGCGCATCTTTAAGACAACGGATGCGGATAAGGCACTGGAACAGCTTTCGGCGCGCCTTGCGCAGCTTGAAGGCGTAGCGGAGGAAAACGAAAAGCTTCGGGCAGAAAACGAACGCCTGAAGGAACTGCTGAACTATTCCGGGGTTTCTTCGGATTATACGTTTGTGACGGCGGCCGTCATTGGCAACAGCCAGGGGATATGGTTTGATGTGTTCACGATCAATGCAGGCCGAAACAAAGGGATTCAAAAGGATATGGCTGTTGTGAATGCGGACGGCCTTGTGGGACGCATTACGGAGGTAGGCGCAACTTGGAGCAAAGTTACCTCCATTATCGATTCCAGCACGGAGGTTTCCGTTATGGTGGATCGTACGCGCGATATCGGCCTGACGCGCGGCACGCTCACTGCCGGGGATGACAACATGCTGGAGCTTTATTTCCTTGCATCCGGATATGACCTTGTTCCGGGCGATGTAATCATCACCAACGGGATGGGAAGCGTGTACCCAAGAGGCATCACAGTCGGCACGGTGACGGAGGTTGCACGGCGGACGGAGGGCTCTTCTGCAGATCGTAATGCAGTGCTTCAGCCCAGCGTGGATTTTGGCCACTTGGAAGAGGTTATGGTGATCACCGGAACGGGTGAGGAAGAAGGGGAGGAGTAAGCATGCGAAGGGCAGCCTTGCCGATTGCGCTCCTCATCGGCATTTATTTGGATTCAATTCTGTTTTGCAGGCTGAACATCAGCGGCATCCGGCCGGATGCCCTCCTTGCGGTGGTCGTATCCGCCGGCGTTTTGTTGGGGAGCGTAAAAGGAGGCCTGTTGGGCGTCGGAATCGGGCTGTTTATGGACGTGCTGTTTGGGAAATGCGTGGGCCTTTCCGCCATTGCTTACATGGTTGCCGGCGCGGCAGGCGGAATGTTTTACCAGAAGTTTTATGCAGATAATGTGATTGTCCCGGCTGGGGTTGCGGCTGTCAGCGCGCTCTTAAAGGAGCACATCATGATGTTGGCCGTGCGGCTTTCCGGCGGGACGTTTTCTTATGCGGAGATGGTGGGCGCGTATGTGCTGCCCTCCATGCTGCTGACTGTAGCGCTTACAATGCCCGTGCATGTCATCCTCAAGCGCGCGCTTGCGCGCCAGGTTCGGACGGAGCACCGCGCCGGCCGGGCTTGAGCGCCTGTACTGGAGGATGAAACAGAAACCATGAAAAGACCAATTGGGCGCTTTTTAATCGTTGCCGTCCTGATGCTGGGCATGATGGGCGCTTTGGTATACCGGCTGGGAACGCTTACAATTGCGGAAGGACAGACCTGGTCTGAGGAAGCGGCGGGCCGCAAGGTGCGTACGATCGCCTTAAAGGGGGAACGCGGGCGTATTCTGGACCGCAACGGCGTTGTGCTTGCATACAGCGAAACCTGCTACAATGTTGAGTTCCTGCGCGATGCGGACAGCCGGACGGATTACGATTCCGCTGTATACACGGAATCCCTGATCAAGGCGATTAACATTATTGAGCAAAGCGGCGGAACAACCATTGATACTTCCTACCTTGCGATGGATGAATCCGGAGAGATCGTTTACGATTGGGGCGTAACGAGCGAAGCGGCGATCCGCGCGCGCTATAAGAATTTCTGCGAAGCCGTAGGCCTTAATATCCAGCGCCGCGACCCGAATTATAAGGCATATCCCAAGGATTCCTCCAAATGGGACATCTCCAAGTGGCCTACGGCGGAATATGCGTACAATTACCTGCGCCGCGCCTGGTTTATTCCGGAGGAATACACATTCGAGCAGGCAAACAAAATCATTGCAATTCGCCAGGAAGTAAGCCTCAACAACTACAGGGCGTATGAACCCGTCACAATTGCGTATGACGTGGATTTTGATGTTGTGGCGGAAATCAAGCAGCACAGCGATGAGCTGGTCGGCGTTCAGGTATCGCAGAGCACGACGCGCGTCTACCCCCGCGGCGAGACGGCGGGGCATATCGTGGGCTATCTTTCCCGCACGGCGGATACCGTGAGCGTGAATACCCTGCTTGCAAAGGGATACACGATTGAAGAACTGGAGCCGCTCTATAAATACGAAACGACAACGGATGAGGAAGGCAACACAATCCCCAAACGGGATGAAGACGGCAATATTGTGTATGTTTACGACGAGAGCGGCAACCATGTAATCGACATGACAAGCAGCTCCGGCCTTGCGTATTCCTACAGCGATTATGTGGGTGTTTCCGGAATAGAATCCACGATGGAAGCCTACCTTACAGGCGCAACAAAGGCGCATCAGGGAGCAAAAGAGGTTGAAATCAACAAGAACGGCAGTGTGATCCGTGAGCTTGCGCAGACCAATGCCACGAACGGCAGCGACGTGTCACTGACCATCGACATTGAACTGCAGGCAGTTGTGGAAGCGGCGTTGGAAAAGCTCATCCATAAACTCAGCGCGGATGAGATGGCGTATATGCTCAATGACATCGCTGAAGAAGAAGCAAAAGGCAAGACAAGCAAATATGACGATAAACTCGATACGATCGAAACTGCAAAAACCGGTGCGATCGTAGCGATGGACCCGCGCACGGGTGACGTGCTTGCAATGGCCTCCTATCCGGGCTTTGACCCCAACTGGTTCATACAGGGGCTCACGGAGGAACAGGCGGAATACATCAACGACGCGGAAACCACGCCTATGCGCAACAAGGCGATCTCCCTTAAGATTGCACCGGGCTCCATTTTCAAGATGGTCACGGGGGTTGCAGGCGTTTCCGAAGGCGTAGTCCAGATCGACGAGGCGGTAAACGACCGCGGGGACGGCGGATACTATTATATCCATACGACGGATGAGAACGGAAACGCGAATGTAATTAAAACAAATGCGCCGCATTGCTGGAAGCGCTATCATGAGGAGCACGCAAATTTGACGCTTACCCAAGCGCTTGCCCAATCCTGCAACTACTACTTTTGCGAGGTTGCATATCGCATGGGCATTGATACGTTGAACGAGTGGGCAGGCAAATTCGGCCTCACGAGCAAAACGGGGATTGAACTTCCGGGAGAGTCCACAGGCATCTGCGGCGGGCAGTCTGTGCTGTTTGACAACACGCTGCTCGATGCGGAAGGGAAGCTGAGTATCACCGCACAGAAAACAAGCCTTCCATCCCTGATTTATCGCCGGCTTTGCACCCTTCTGCGTGAATGCATGGACAAACGCATGATGGAGATTGACGAGGATGCCGTAAGCTCCTGCGCGCTGCGCCTGATGCAGATTCAGGACGGAAACGGTTTGGATGGCAAAGGCCCGGAGATTCGCCGCATCATCAGCGAAGAAATCGGCATCCCGGAAGGCTATACGCAGACGCAGACCTGGACGAGTGAGATCGTGTCGCTTTTGAACGAGATTCAGTGGAAGCCGACGCAGACCATCCGCGCAGGGTTTGGCCAGGGCACAACGCTCGTTACGCCCATTGCTGTCGCACGGTATATCTCTGCGATTGCAAACGAGGGCACGGTATATGAAGCACATATTGTTGACCGCGTGATTGATGCAGACGGCAACGTTGTAATGGATACGGAGCCTGTTATCGTAAACACGATTGGCAACGATTCTGCGGAATGGGACAAACTTTGGGCTGCTATCAAGGAAGGCATGAAAGGCGTTGTGTCGCTGGAGGATCAAGGTACTGCGTCCGATAAGTTCTCCGAGGAATTTATGGAAAAGTACCTTGACAGGATCACGGGAAAAACGGGCTCCGCGCAGATTGGCCTTGCCTCAATTGATATTGAAACCACCTCGTGGTTCGTCACATATGCGCCGCGCGAAGATCCGGAGATCGTGATTGTATCCTGCGTCCCGAACGGCTTTTCCGGGGCATGGAGCATATCGGCGGCGGAGGAGATCTATACTTATTATTTCAACAAGCAGGATTCCGCAGCGCCAGAGACGCTTGCACAGGTCAACGGTATCGTGCCGTAACGCTGCCGCTTGCCGCAAAAAGCAACCTATAATATTCCGCTTTACAACCCGTGCAGAAGTGCTATAATAAAAACAGAACATTTGTTCCGGCGCATAAAAGGAACAACAATGAGTATTCTGCACGTAGATCTGAACTCGTTTTATGCAAGCTGTGCCGTGGCGGACAGCGGCGGAAAGTACACGGCTGAAACACCGCTCATCGTATGCGGAGACCCAAAGAAGCGGCATGGCATTGTGCTTGCAGCAACATATCCGGTCAAGCGCCGGGGCGTGCGTGCAGGCATGCCGGTGTGGCAGGCACTCTCCCTGTATCCAAACGCCGTGCTTGTGCCGCCGGAATATGCCCGGTATACCGAATATTCTGAGGCGTTCATGCAAATTATCCGGAGCTATTCCCCGGTAACGATGCGCTATGGGATCGATGAATCCTATGTTGATTATAACGGGTGTGAACATCTTTTCGGCGCGCCGGAGACAGCTGCCCATGCCATCCGCGAGCGGGTGAAACAGGAGCTTTCCCTTACCGTTTCCGTAGGGGTGGGGGACAACATGATTATGGCCAAGATGGGCAGCGATTACAAAAAACCGGATGCGGTAACTGTGGTGAATGCAGAGAATTGGGAGCGGCTCATGTGGCCGCTGCCGGTGGAAAGCCTGATGTACATAGGCCGCTCAAGCGCAAGGCGCCTGCGCGCTATGGGCGTTCAGACGATTGGGGATCTGGCGCGGCAGGATGAGGCGGCGCTTCGGGCATTGTTCGGCGTAAACGGGCATGCCATGTGGGAGCGTGCCAACGGACGGGACGATACGCGGCTTATCAGCGAGCCGGAGCAACAGAAGTCCGTGAGCCATTCCACCACCCTTGAACGGGATGCCTGCGGGGATGCTGCGGTGTGCGCGGCGCTTTTGCGGCAAACAGAACAAACTGCGTATCGCCTGCGGCATGCGGGGCTGCGCGCATGCGTGGCAGGCGTGCACCTGCGGTATACGGATTTGCAATATGAAAGCGCACAAAAGACGCTGCCGCGTGCGACGGATGTGACGGATGAGCTTTACGGCGTCCTGCGGCCGCTCGCACTTGCGCTGCATCGTGGCCGTGCGGTGCGGCAGATCGGCGTTTCTTTTGGGCGGCTTACGAGGGAAGCCGAGCAGCTTTCATTGTTTGATGCGGCGCGCCATGTACGCATGCGGGCGCTGGATGAAGCGACGGACACGCTGCGGGACAAATTTGGTTTCGACATCGTGCGCCGCATGAGCACGCTTGGCTTTGCTCACACGGAAAAGGACGATTTTACGCCGTTTGCGCGGCATTAGTGTGCGCATGCTTCCATATTTTTGAAAACTGCGGTATAATCAAGCTTTAGGGGAACTACGATTTCAGGAGGATACGTTTCATGACAATTCCGGACAGGGTAGCGTTTACGCTATTCGGGAAAGATATCTACTGGTACGGGGTGCTGATGGCAGTCGGCATTATTCTGGCTGTACTTTTGGCAAATCGGGAGGAAAAACGCAAAAAACTCCCTGCGGACATCATCATCGATATGTGCCTTGTCATTATTCCGTGCGGTGTGGTCGGCGCGCGTCTGTATTATGTGCTGTTCCATTTGGACCGCTATTTGCAGAACCCGATCAGCATCCTTTATATCTGGGAAGGTGGCCTTGCCATTTATGGCGCGGTGATCTTTGGCCTGTTGGGAGCGTTTGTGTTTTCCCGCGTGCGAAAGGTGCGCTTCCTGAAGCTTGCGGATTGCATCATGCCGGGGCTTGCGCTTGCACAGGCCATCGGCCGGTGGGGAAACTTCTTTAATCAGGAGGCGTTCGGCCTGCCGATTACCGCACGGATGATCGCGCAATTCCCGGCGTTGCAGTACTTTCCGCTCGCGGTTGGCATTGAAGGAACGCATTATTTTAACGAAGCGGTCTGCACGGCCTGCGTTACCGGTGCGAACGGCGTCCACCTGCATCTCGCCACATTTTTTTATGAATCCATCTGGTGCTTCATCATCTTCCTCGTACTCTGGACCTGCCGCAAGAAGTTTAAGCACGATGGCGACATGATGCTTTATTATGCAGGGCTATATGCGTTTGAGCGCATGTTTGTGGAAGGCCTGCGGGGGGACAGCCTCTGGCTGATCCAACCGGATACGGTTTCCTGGCTTTCCGGCGGCATCCGGGTTTCACAGCTGCTTAGCATCGTGCTTGTAATTGCAGTGATTGTGTTTGCGCTTGTGCGTTGGCGCAGAGAGAAAAAGCTTGGCATGCTGATCTGGCCCAAGCCGGAAGAACCGTGCATTGAGGCGGAATACAGCGAAGAAGCGGCCGACGAAGCGATCGACGAAGCCGGCAAACCCACGGATGAAACTCCTGAAAAGGCGGACGAGCCTCAGGATGAGGATAAAACAAACGAAAAAGAAACGGAGCAGTAATTATGACTTGCTTTCAGCCACGCAACCTGACCATGATGACGGATCTGTACCAGCTTACGATGATGTATGGATACTTTAAACATGGCATGACCCAAAACGAAGCGGTGTTCGATCTGTTTTTCCGCGAGCGCGAAAACAGCGCTTATGCGATGATGGCGGGCACGGAATCCGTTGTGGAATACATCAACAACCTGCACTTTACAGAGGATGATATCGCATACCTTCGTTCGCTGAACCTGTTTGACGAAGCATTCCTGAGCATGCTCCTGGAATTGCGCTTCACGGGGGAAATCTATGCCATGAAGGAAGGCACCGTTGTATTTCCCTATGAACCGCTGCTCCGCGTGAAAGCGCCGATTATGCAGGCGCAGCTTGTAGAAACAGCGCTTTTAAACCTTGTAAACCACCAAACGCTGATTGCAACAAAGGCAAGCCGCGTTGCATATGCAGCGCAGGGGGATGAGGTCATGGAATTCGGACTCCGCCGTGCGCAAGGGCCGGATGCCGGTATTTATGGTGCGCGCGCCGCAGTAATCGGCGGGTGCAGCGGAACGAGCAACGTGTTTACCGGGCAAATGTATAATGTGGCCCTCAAAGGCACCCATGCGCATAGCTGGGTGATGAGCTTCCCAAGCGAGCTGGATGCGTTCCGCGCCTATGCAGAAACGTTCCCGGCCGCGTGCACGCTGCTTGTGGACACCTATGATACGCTGCGCAGCGGAGTGCCCAATGCAATTACCGTTTTTAACGAGCTGAAGGCCAAGGGCTATAAACCCGTCGGCATCCGGTTGGATTCGGGCGATCTGGCGTATCTTTCCAAACGTGCCCGCGCCATGTTGGATGAAGCAGGGCATTCCGATGTAAAAATCCTTGCATCGGGCGATCTGGATGAAACGGTGATCCGTGACCTGAAGGCGCAGGGGGCTAAGATCGACATTTGGGCCGTGGGCACGAAGCTTATTACCTCCCTGGATTGCCCGGCGTTGGGCGGCGTATATAAAATGGCGGCTGAGATTGTGGATGGGAAACTGATTCCAAAGATCAAGCTCAGCGAAAACGTTGTGAAGATGACGAACCCGGGATATAAGAAGGTTCTGCGCCTGTATACAAAATGCGGCATGGCGCTTGCAGACCTGATTGCCCTTGAAGGGGAAGAGATTGACGCAACAAAGCCTTTGCGTATTTACCATCCCGAACAAAGCTACAAAACCAAGGTCCTGCGGGATTTTACCGTGCGCGAGATGCTTGTGCCGATTTTTATCGACGGAAAACAGGTATACGAGCTGCCCTCGATTGAGGAAATCCGGGCATATGCGCAGAAGGAGCTTGCGACATTCTGGGAAGAATACCGCAGGCTGCTTAACCCACATGTATACAAGGTGGATATGTCGGATGGGTTATATGATCTGAAACAAAAGTTGATCCGGGAGAATAAGAAGCAGAATGACGATGAGATCAAAGCGTAAGGCCGGGACCCTGCTGCTTGCGCTCCTGCTGTGCATGGGCGCGGTTTCCGGCTGCGTCCGCGAGCGCCCGGTGCTTTTGCCGGAATATACCTTGCCTACGTCGACGCCGGAACCTACGCCCGAACCCACGCCGGAACCCATTCCAACTCCGGAGCCTACGCCCACAGCCACACCGGAATTTGATGCGCTCGGGCGTTTCGTGAGCTCAAGCCTGCATTATACACAGTACGTCTCTTTTGAGATGATCCAGGTGTACGAGCAGGCAGAGGATACCTTCCTGGATGCAGTGGCGGTGAATTCTTATCCGGAAACGTTGGTCTGCGCGGTGGATGTACACTTTTTTGAAGAGGCAGGCGGCGCTGAAATTGCAGGGAGCCAGCTTCAAACACGGGATGGGCAATACGTCCTTGTGCTTGCACCCGGAGAGACCACTGTTTTCGCGCAGATTGATACCGATATTGTGCTGACCGACAAACCTTTGGAATTCATGTTTGACGAAGCGTTTGGCATCAGGCCGGATGTTACTGCTGAATAAGAACCGGGAGGCTATGGACACCCATAGCCTCTTTTTGTGCATCGGACGGCATGCTATAATAAACGGAAAGTTTAATCCTTTTCTAATCTGCCTTACGGGATAGCTTTAATTCCCCGCTGTTATCCTGTCATCATGCGGACGGGAAATGTGCTGCAGGATGAAAGCAAGGAGGAAAAAACGATGGAACACATCGAGATGGTTGAAAAACTGATGGAGAAAGCGAATGTCAGCTATGCGGAAGCAAAGCAGGCGCTTGAGAACAACAATTGGGACATGTTGGATGCATTGATTGAGCTGGAGCGTCAGGGCAAGGTTCACGGCGGGCAGGGCACAGCACGCTGCACGACGGAGCCTGAAAAGGAGAACAAAGGCACGCGGCAGGAAAGCCCGGGTGCAAACAAAAGCGATCACAGTGGATGGGATGAATTTTGGAACGGCTTTTGCAGGTTGATCCGAAAGGGAATGCAAAACCATTTCGTTGCGCAACGGCGTGGTGAAACGGTTATCAGCATTCCCGTGCTGCTGCTTATTCTGCTGCTGTGCATCGGCTTCTGGTTCATTCTTCCGTTGATGATCGTGGGGCTTTTCTGTGAATGCCGGTATTCCTTTGAAGGGCCGGATTTGGGCCGTAAGGATGTGAACGATGCAATGGGAAAAGCCACGGAATATGCGGATGATCTGAAAGCCAGCGTCAAATCTGGAATGAACGAGGATAAAACGCGTCAATAAACCATGGGCGCTGCGCAGCGCGCAAAGGGAGGGGAGGCACCGATGGCGAAAATTCTTGTCGTAGAGGATGAAGAAAAAATCGCCCGCTTCATTGAACTGGAATTACAGCATGAAGGATACGAAACGGGGAAGGCTGCAGACGGGAGAGCGGGGTTGGAGATGGCGGAAAGCGGCAGGTATGACCTTATGCTGCTGGATATCATGCTGCCGCAGCTCAACGGGCTGGAGGTGCTGCGCCGGCTGCGTAAATCCTCAAGCATGCCCGTCATCATGCTTACCGCGCGTGATGCGGTCATGGATAAGGTAAGCGGGCTGGACATGGGCGCGGACGATTATATTACAAAACCCTTTGCGATTGAGGAACTGCTTGCGCGCATCCGCGTGATCTTGAGAAAGGGCAGCGGAAAACGGGAGGAGGAAGGGAACGTACTTTCCGCATGCGGCGTGCTGATGAACGTTGCATCCCACACCGTTACGTGCGAGGGCAAGGAGATCGCGCTTACCAACAAGGAGTTTTCTTTGCTGCAAACATTGCTTGAAAACAAAAACATCGTGCTTTCCCGCGATACGCTGCTCACGCGCGTGTGGAGCTATGATTATATCGGAGAAACCAATGTGGTGGACGTGTATGTTCGATATCTCCGTCAGAAAATCGATGATGCGTTCGGCATCAGGCTGATCCAAACCGTGCGGGGCGTTGGGTATGTCATAAAGGATGAGACGGCATGAAGCAGACGGAAAAACCGCGTTCCACCTCCATTGCCCGGCGGTTGAACCGGCATTTTCGCCTGCAGCAGCTCGGGGGCATTTTTGCATCCGACCTTGCGCTTGCCGTCTTTGCCGTGTGCCTTTGGTGCTACCTTGCGGAAGCGGAGCGCGTTGCGAAATGGACGCTGTGGATGGACCGCAGCATAACGCTTGGAGAAGGCGGAACGCTTTGGCAAATGCTGCAAGGAGCCACATACTCGTTCACGCTGCGCGGCGCACAGGCACAGGCCTTCACCGTGGATGCAGGGCGTTTCCTCAGCATATTTGCCGCGGTGATGGCCGTGGTGTTTGTCTGCCAGATCATTGGCTGGCTATGCAAATGCGCTTCGGGTACGGCGGAGATCCGGCGGTACTTAAAGCCAATTGATGACATTGCTCAGGCAGCGGAACGGGCTTCCGCGCAGCAATTTGACGAAAGCAAGTTCCGTGATCTGGAGGATGCGATTTACCACATCAATGCCGCAACGCCGGATGCAAAGCTGAGCATTGGCGATACGGAGCTTGCGGGGCTTGAAGCAGCAGTCAACAATTTGATGAAGCGCATGCATGAAAGCTATCGCCAACAGGTGCGCTTTGTGGATGATGCAAGCCATGAATTGCGTACGCCGATCGCGGTAATCCAGGGATACACGAACATGCTGGACCGTTGGGGCAAGGATGATGAAACCGTGCTCAATGAATCCATTGCCGCCATTAAAACCGAATCAGACCACATGAGGACGCTTGTGGAGCAGCTCCTGTTTTTGGCGCGCGGAGATATGGGGCGCCAGCAATTCAAGCCGGAACAGATTGCGCTTGCCGATATGCTGCAGGAAATCCATGAAGAATCCGAAATGATAGATCACAAACACCCGTATGCGCTCAGGATAGACAGACCTTGCGCTGTTTTGGCGGATCCTGCTATGCTGAAGCAGGCTGTGCGCATTCTTGTGGACAACGCCGCTAAATATACGCCGGAAGGAGGCGGGATTACGCTGCGCCTGCGCGCAGATGAAAGGGGATGCCCCTGCATTGACGTACAGGATGAAGGCATCGGCGTGGCGCAGAAGGATGTTTCGCACATGTTTGAACGGTTTTACCGGAGCGATGCGGCGCGAAGCAGCCAGACGGGCGGAAGCGGGCTTGGCCTTTCCATTGCGAAGTGGATTGTGGATCAGCACGGCGGCTATTTTGAGGTCGCGAGCGCAGAGGGGATCGGCACCCGCGTTTCCATCCACTTGCCCCAAAAGACAGAAACTCAAACAAGCGCATCCGTAAGAAGCGCATAACGATGCGTGACATAAAGCTGCGTATGCTTTAATTGGGCGGAGAAATCCACAATGCTTTCATAAGAACCGCCGGAAAGGGCCTGCAGAGAGGCTTTCGTGTCCCGGTAGGCATCCAGAAGCTGGGAAAGCATGCCATCCGTTCCATCAAAGGAAAGCAAACCACCCATGTCCGATTCCAATGCAGAAAGGATTTCAAGGGAGAGTGTTTTTCCCTGCTCAACGCTCATGCCTTCCTTATCAAAATCGATTGCCGCAGTGGAGAGCGCGCTCTGCGCCTTTTCAAGTGCGGCAAAACCGGATTCGATCTGAGGAATGCGGTCCTCCGAAGCGGTTACCCGGAACGTTGCAGCGGCAGTGGAAAGCTCATATACCGTGCAGTCGATCCCTTCACCTACCAGGCGCGTCTTAACGCTTTTTGCGCTTTCAGCACTGTCGTACCCGGAGGCCATGACGCGGTAGCGTGTTTCCCCGGTGGATGCGTCCTCCAGAATATAGCCGCCAGCCCCCTGCGCCTGCAGAGCTTCCGCTTGCGCTTCCGCGTTGGATTTGGAAGTATAGACACCCATTTGCAGCATGAAGCAGTCAAGCGCCGGCAAAGAAACCTGTGCGCTGACGGTGGCGCCTGAAGAAGCCCCTGCGGATAGATCAACCGCCGTGGAGAGGCTCCCATCCGGCGTTGGGGCGCCGCTTACGCTTTGCGAACCATCCGAATCCCCATTGGTTTTTCCTGAAAAAGCGGAGATCATCGGCGCCATTACGTTTTCAGCAATCCAGGTGCCGGCTGCAGAAGCCGAAACAAGATAGACGATTGCACCGACCATCAGCAGGGACACAATCGCCCGCCCTGCATCGGATGAAGTGCTGCCGCTCCTGCGCGCAGCGGCGCGGCCGGAAGCTTTCCGGCGCGAGGACGCCCTTCTTTTCCGCCTGTATTCCATGGTATGAATCCCCCGTATCCGTAGTTTGTACTATACATATGCCTTGTACACGCGCTTCATGCCATACAAAAGCGCCCCTCCTTTTATAAAGAGAGGGGCGCGCGCTTTTATATTAACGAGCAAGCCATAAGCCGAGTTCTGTCAGCGGATTGCTCCGCCGTGTGGCCATCTATCTTGGCGCATCGTTGCCGATGCGCTCACGCGATTACCGAGAGCCTGACGGGCAGCCATTTCTGCGGCAAAACCGCAAGCGCTCTCATTCCAATCTTGCACCGGGTGGGGTTTACAGGGCGGTCAAGTCGCCAAGCCGCCGGTGAGCTCTTACCTCGCCTTTCCATCCTTACCTGCATGAATGCAGGCGGTATATTTCTGTTGCACTTTCCCTGGAGTCGCCTCCGCCGGACGTTATCCGGCACCCTGCCCTATGGAGCTCGGACTTTCCTCATGCGGACAAACCCGCACGCAGCCACTTGGCTTACTCGTTAAAAACAAATTATTGCTGTGTGTAAAGGATCCTTCCGCAGTTCTCACATTCAACGAGCCCTGTGCCCGCCGCAACACGTTTCACCGTAGCGGTGGGAAGGGACATGTTGCAGCCGCCGCATTGGTTATTTTCCACCTTGGCCATGGGGGCTGCATGATGCGTTTTTACCGCATCATATTTTTTCAGAAGTACAGGATCCACTGTGGAGCGGCATTTTTGCGCTACCGCCTGCGCTGCATCCAACTCGGGCTGTGCGGCGGCAATTTCATCTTCACATTGTTT
Source organism: Christensenella sp. UBA1685 (assembly GCA_002320595.1). Taxonomy (GTDB): domain Bacteria; phylum Bacillota; class Clostridia; order Christensenellales; family CAG-138; genus UBA1685. The sequence continues at coordinate 18,000 of DCKB01000008.1, read as the reverse complement.
GCGCACCGCATCGTATTCCTTTTTGGCCTTACCGGCTTTTGCATAGGTTTCCTTGTAATCCGCAGTCGCCTTTTCGATCCATGCAAGCGTGTCGTAAAGGTCGCGGCGGGCGGAATCCACTTGGGAAAGCAGACCTTCGAGAGAGCGGCGTGATTCCGTCATTTCTGCTGCGGTGCATTCCTCATCGCGCTCCATCACCGTGAATTCGGAAAGCTCAAGCTCATACCGGTGCTCGAATTCATCGACCTGTGCGGCGAGCTTATCAACGGAAGCCCTGCGCGCATCAATTTGCTTCTGGATGCTTGCAATGAGCGTCTGCTGCTCGCTTAAAAAGGCGTGCAGCTTGTTCAGCTTCTGGCGGGAGGGGGTGGTTTTGATGCGGGCTTCAACCTTTTCGAGCGCGAGCTCGGCCTGTTGGTATTCCCAAAGCGCATCGAGTTTGTTCATAGCAGTACCTCCTATATCTATAGTGACCGTGTCGGCCTCCGAAAAATCACTCAATCCGGCCAAGACACGCGGCTTCCGAAAGCGTCAACCTATATTGTACATCATTCGTGAGCGCCTGTAAATGGTGGATCAAAGGAAGCAACACGACGCGTTCTGTTTCATAATGCCCGGCCTCGATCACATTCAAACCGAAAAAGCGCGCGGCAAGCGCTTGATGGTGCTTAATCTCGCCCGTCACAAATGTATCCGCACCGGCTGCATGGGCAGCTTCCACATCGCTGCCGCCCGCGCCGCCGATCAGCGCAACGCGCGAAACGGGGGAAACCGGATCACCGCATACGCGTACGGCTGTGCCAAGCCGCTCTGCGACAAACGCGGCGAAAGCGCCGAGCGTTTCGGGAATGTTTGCGCCGCGCATGCCAATTCGGCCGAGGCTTTCCGGCGGGAGGGGAGCGGCGTCGAAAATGCCGAGCGCATCGGCCAGACAATCGTTCACGCCGCCGGGCGCAGCATCAAGGTTTGTGTGGGCGGCATACTGCGCGATGCCGTGGCGTAGCAGGATGTATGCGCCAGCCGTCGCAGGATCACCGGGCAGAATGCGTTTTGCCCCGTCGAGAAAGAGGGGATGGTGTGTCAGCAACAGATCTGCGTTCCAGTCTACAGCCTCCTGTGCGGTTGTGGGCGTACAATCGAGCGCAACGAGCACCCGAGTGATCTCACGCCTGTCCGTGCCAAGCAAAAGGCCGACATTGTCAAAATCCATCGCAAGGCCGGGCGGTGCTATGTGCTCCATTGCTGCAATAAACTCAGTTAACTTCATTCGTTTGCCTCTCATGTTCCAAAATGTCCAACAATTCCTGCACGCCATGCAACGCATGCGCAAGCTGCGGCGGAACGATGCCCCGCTGTTCCGCTTTCCGCATGCGGCGGAGCCTGCTGTCCCGGCAGCGCAGAAGCGCCGGATACAGGGCTGGGTCGCGCTTTGCAAAAGCAATTGGGCCAAATTCCAAAAGCGCATCGCACGGAATATCAGCCGGCTGGCCAGGCCCCGGTTTCGCCGCGATGATTTGATAATAACGCCCCGCATCCAGCACAAGCTGCTCATCTGCAAGGGAATAGCCCTGCTCCAACAGAAACCGGCGCAGCTCCAGCGTGCCGCCCATCGGCTGCATTACAATGCATTCCGCTGCCTGCGCAACAGCCGTGCCCTCCTCAAGCAGCCGGGCAATCAGTTCGCCGCCCATTCCCGCAAACACGAGCGCATCCGCTTCGCCGGGCGCAAGGTGTGAAAGCCCGTCGGACACGGAGAACGCCAACCGCTCCTCCGAAACGCCGCAACGCAAGGCAAGCGCACGCGCCTTGGCAAGCGAATCCGCGCTTATGTCCGAAGCGATGACGCGCTTTACACCGCTCTGCTGCAACAATGCAACGGCAAGGCGGCCATGGTCAGAACCTATGTCCGCAACCGTTCCGAAGCCGCATAAAAACGATGCGGCAGCTGCGAGCCGCGGTCTCAGATGAACCTGCATGAACCCTCCATCTGCTTTTCTGATTCTATTGTAAAACAAAGACGCAGGTTTTGCAAAACGGAAAACAAAAATTAAATGTGTTGCGGCAGGCAAAACACACAACCCACCCTAAACGGCGGATTTTGCATTTACCGCCACGGCACCCTGTGTTATACTATATATGGAAAAACATGCAGCATTTGTTACAACAGGAGGCGGTTTGCCATATGAAAAGGCTTTCCGGGCGCATGTGGGCATCTTTCATCCTGATCGGCTTCGTGGGGCAGCTGGCGTGGACGATCGAAAACATGTATTTCAATGTGTTCCTGTACAATACAATTTCGACCGATCCAAATGCCATTGCCACGATGGTGGCAGCAAGCGCTGCTGCGGCGACGATCACAACGCTTTTGATGGGGGCGCTTTCCGACCGGGTCGGCCGCCGCAAGCCGTTCATCTGCGCGGGTTATATCCTCTGGGGAATTTCCACTGCGGCATTTGGGTTCATCCGTGTGGAAAGCGTAGCGGCGTGGGCAGGCGCAGCGAAAGCTGCAAGTGTGGCCGCGCTGCTTGTTGTTGTGATGGACTGCGTGATGACGTTCTTTGGCTCCACAGCAAATGACGCCGCGTTCAACGCCTATATTACGGACAGCACTACCCCTGAAAACCGCGGCAAGGTAGAATCGGTACTCGCAACGCTTCCCCTGCTTTCCATGCTTACGATCTTCGGAGGATTCGATTGGCTGACGCAGCAGGGCGAATGGCGCGCATTCTTTTTAATCTTTGGCGCGCTTGTTGTGTTAACGGGCATACTTGCCTGCTTCCTTTTAAAAGAAACGCCGCACGGCGCCCCCAAAGGCAATTATTTCGCTGAAATTTTATACGGATTCCGCCCATCGGTCGTGCGGAGCAACGGAGCGCTCTATCTTGCGCTCCTTGCGTTCGGCGTATTCTCCGTGGCGGTGCAGGTGTTCTTTCCATACCTCATCATTTACATGCAGAATTATCTGAAACTCAATGCATATGCGCTCGTGCTTGGTGCGGTGCTGCTTGCGGCATCCTTGATCAGCATCCTTTCAGGCAGCTTGATTGACCGGTACGGCAAGCTCAACTGCGTTCTTCCTGCGGCAGCAGGCATGTTTGCAGGGCTGGGGCTGATGTACTTTGCGCGCAGCGCTGCCTTTGTAATTGGCGCCGGCATTGTGATGATGGCAGGCTACATGCTTGTGACGGCCACGCTTTCCGCCGTCATCCGCGACTATACGCCATCCGGGCAGGCCGGGTTATTTCAGGGCGTACGGATGATTTTTGCCGTGCTGCTGCCCATGCTGATCGGCCCGTTCATCGGAGCTGCGGTCATCCGCAATAGCGGGGTGACTTATTTGGAACTGGGCGTGGTTAAAAACGTTCCAACGCCTGCGATATTTCTTGCGGCGGCAGCCGTGCTGCTTTTGACCGCGATCCCCGTAACCCTTTTAAAAAGGAGAACCAAAGCATGAAAACCGCATGGAGCGAAACGCTTGACCCAAACGCGATCCTGCCGGAATATCCGCGCCCGCAGATGGTGCGCGAGAGCTACCTGAACCTCAACGGCGTGTGGCAATACGCCATTGCAAAGGAAGGGGAAACGCCGGAAAAGCCAGCGGGGGATATCCTCGTGCCGTTTTCGCCGGAAAGCGAGCTTTCCGGCGTGGGGCGCATGCTGAAACCGAAGGAGACGCTTTGGTATACGCGCATATTCACACTGCCGCAGGGATTCAACATCGGCCGTGTGCTGCTGCACTTCGGTGCGGTGGATCAAACCGCCACGGTCTATTTGAATGGGAGTGAGCTGGGAACACATACAGGCGGATACCTTCCCTTTTCATTTGATGCGACCGATTCTCTCAAGGAAGGGGAAAACACGCTTGCCGTGCGCGTGCGCGATGAAAGCGACGCATCCTTCCATTCCCGCGGGAAACAGAAGCGCAAGCGCGGCGGCATATGGTATACGCCGCAAAGCGGCATTTGGCAGACCGTTTGGTGCGAAAGCGTGCCTGCGCAATATATTGCGGCCTTGCGCATTACCCCGCTTTTTGACGAAAGTTCCGTGGAAATATGCGCGTACCCGCAGGATGCAGAATGCGCGCTGCCCTGCATTGTCCGCATCGGAGACGTGGTGCAGCATGGGACGGCGGGCGTACCGGTCACGGTCAGCATGGAAGGGTTTAAACCGTGGTCGCCAGAACATCCATACCTTTATGATTGCGAAGTGCGCATGGGCGAGGACTGCGTGAAGAGCTATTTCGGCATGCGCAAATTCGGCGTGGAGCAGGATGAAGCGGGCGTCCCGCGCCTGTTCCTGAACGGCAAGCCGTATTTCCATACCGGTGTGCTGGATCAGGGCTATTGGCCGGATGGATTGTATACCGCGCCTTCGGATGAGGCGATGATAAGCGACATCAGAGCCATGAAGGAAATGGGATTCAATATGTTGCGCAAGCACATCAAAGTGGAACCGCTGCGTTGGTATTACCATTGCGACCGCCTTGGGATGCTGGTTTGGCAGGACATGCCAAACGGAGGAGGAAAATACAGCCTTGCCACGATCAGCCTGCCGCTCCTTACAGGAAAGCACCATTCGGACGGGGAAAAGCATTACCGCCGTTTTGCACGGGCGGATGCACGGGGCAGGCAAGCGTATTACGATGAGCTGGAGGAGATGGTTGCGCTGCTTTACAACAGCCCTTCGGTTGCCATGTGGGTGCCGTTTAACGAGGGCTGGGGGCAGTTTGATGCTGCGGAGGCGGTGCGGCGTATTCAGGCGATGGACGAAACGCGAACCATTGACCATGCAAGCGGCTGGCATGATCAGGGCATCGGAGCCGTACAAAGCCTGCACGTATATTTTAAGCCATACAAATTCGCCCCGGACAAACTGGGGCGTGCGGTGCTTTTGAGCGAATTTGGAGGCTATAACCGGCGGATCGAAGGCCATTGTTTTAACAAAAAGGACTTTGGGTATAAACGCTTTGAATCAGAGGAGGCGCTGCTTGGCGCCTGGCGCGCCCTGTATGAAAATGAAATCCTCCCCGCCAAAGAGCAAGGGCTTGCAGCCGCGGTCTATACGCAGCTTTCGGATGTGGAGGATGAGCTCAACGGCCTTTTAACCTACGACCGGACGGTAAAAAAGCTTCCGGCCGATGCGGTGCGGGAGATTAACGAGAGGCTAAAGAACTGACGCATACAGCCGGTAGCGGCTGTATGTGATAAAACCGCAGGCGGCAGCGGCGCTGAGGCTCTGACCGTCCTCTTCGTCTACGAAAAATACAATTGATTCAACTGCAGGGTTTTCCGAAAGGACGACGCGCAGCGTATGGGAGAGCAGCGGCGCAGCTGCTCTTTCCGCTTCTTCCGGCCCGGTAAACGCAAGGCCGAATACCTCCGCAAGGGTTCCCTGTACTTTCAAAAATATACTGCCGAGGATCGTTCCATCCGGCACATAAGCAAAGATATACCAGCCGTCAGGTGCGGCATGCAGGCGCGTGGCGTTCCAATAGATTCCGCTGAAATGCGCATCATGGAACGAAGCGTATGCGACGAAGTCTGCCTCGCTTATGCGCTGGATGCCGGAGACGGGCGCGCAGGGCGTGAAGACGGTTGGAGAAAGGCGTAGGTCGGAGCTTGCTTCCGCCAGCGCAAAGCCTGCTGTGCAAAGGGCTTCGGCGGCAAGCCCGTTTTCAGCCGTAAGGCCGACATAGGCAGTATAGCCCGAAAACCGTTCCCGCAGGTGTGAAACATAGGCGGCATATGTTTCGGCGCGATTCTCCCAAGCGAGAAATGCGGTGGTTTGGAGATACATGGGTTCCGGCTCAAACTCATAGCCCAGCACGCCCGCAATACGGCCGCCGCTTTCGTAGCAAAGCAGGCCGCCGCGCGGATCCGAAAGCCAACGGCGGTACTTTGCTTCATAGGCTTCCGCGCCTTCGCACAGCGGGTAACTTTGCATGTCTCGCGCAGCACAGGCGGAAGCGCTCAGCGCGGCGGCCTGCTTCAAATCGCTTTCATTCATACATCGCAGCATGTCATTCCCTTTCTGTTTCAACGGAAACACCCGATCCGTCAAGCATGAGTTTTATCGTGCCGCTTTCATCTGTGCGGTAAAGAGGAATACCGTATTTTGCGAGCAGCGCGAGCGTTTCGCGGTGTGGGTGACCATAATCGTTGCCCGCTCCGGCAGATACGACGGCAATTTCAGGCGAAACAGCCGTGAGGAACGCTTCCGTTGAGGAGGTGGATCCGCCGTGGTGCCCAAGCTTGAGCACCGTTGCACAAAGGTCCTGATCCTTGAGGTTGGCGCGCATTACGCCTTCTGCATAGGCTTCCGCGTCCCCCGTGAGGAGGATGCTTGTTTCGCCGTATTGTACGCGGAGCACAATGCTCCAGTTATTCATCCCCTCCGCATTATAGTCAACCCCTTCAAACGGGGACAGGATGCGTATGGAAACGTCTTTGTCGCCGAGGTCCAGCGTTCCCGGGGCGTAAACAGTTTTGGTCCGCACATGAGCCTGTTCCAACGCTTCCAACATGTTGAGATAGGATTCCGTGGTATGGGGTGTATCCGGAAGATAGAACGTGCCGATTTCGTAGGTGCTGATAAGTTCGGCCATGCTGCCGATGTGGTCGGTATGGGGATGGGTGGCCACAACCGCATCCAGCCGCGTGATGCCGAACCCATACAAAAAGCGTTTGATTCTTGCTGCATATATTGCTTCTCCCGCATCGACGAGCATGGCCTTTCCACCGGGGGTGCGCAGCAAGATACAGTCCCCCTGCCCAACGTCAAGCACATAGACCTCAAGCGCGTCAGGGGCAGGCACAGGGGGAGCGGAAACGCCGGCAAGCGCATGGATTTTGTTGAGAATCGGCTCCGGGTTGGCAAGGTAAATTGCGAGGAACAACAAAAGCAGCACGATGCAGAATGTGCCGAGAACGCCCCATTTACGCTCGAAAAGCGGGGAAAATACAGTTCTGCGCTTACGCTTTTTGGTTTTTTGGGTCCCCATGGGCATCCTCCAAATTGCACACAAGCGGAAGGCTTGCTTTCAGTAAGTATAAGTATAATGCAAAAGGCTCTTTTTGGGAAGCGGTGCCGCAAGGCTTGACAAAAATGCCCATGCGCGCTACACTTGCAAAGTATTATTCTTGGCTTGCGGCATAAAATGAAAGAAAGCGCAAGCATTCGCTATCATTCGGAGGTCATATCATGACAAATGTAGAAAAGATCTGCGGGATCGTAAGCGAAGTAACGGGGATTGCTGCGGATGCAATCGCGGAAGATCCTGCGGCCTGTCAGGGTGAGATCGACTCACTGGATCTGACGGAGATCATCCTTGAAGTGGAAGAACAGTTCGACATGATCGTTGAGGATGATGAACACATTACAAGCGTAGCGGAGTTGATCCGTTGCGTGGAAGCTCAGATCGCGTGAAGCAAAACGCGAAACCAAAGCGAGCGCCGGGGTTCCGGCGCTCGCTTTGCATAAGGAGAGCCGCGCGCTTAAACTACGAGCCCGCCGTTTGGGCTGAGAACCTGTCCCGTTATGAAGGAAGCTGCATCGGAAGCAAGAAAAAGGAGCACTTCTGCCACCTCTTCAGCAGAACCCAGGCGGCAGAGCGGCGTTTGTTCCGCAAGCTCTGCACGTGCCTCATGGTTGAGCGCCGCATTCATGTCCGTATCGATCACCCCTGGGGCGATGCAATTGACGCGAATGCCCGAAGGCCCGACTTCCTTGGCAAGCGCTTTTGTAAATCCGATCAAAGCGGCTTTGGATGCTGAATAGGCAACTTCACACGAAGCGCCAACGAGCCCCCAGATAGAGCTTACATTGAGAATTACGCCGGAGCGGCGAGAGATCATATCCGGAAGCACGGCCTCGGTGCAATGATACGCGCCGTCAACATTCACGGTAAACAACCGCCGCCATGCAGCGTAATCCGTATCCGTAAACAGCGCGGTATGCGCAATCCCCGCGTTGTTGATTAAAACATCAATATGTCCAAGGGCAGTACGGGTTTCTTGCACCATGCGTACCGCATCTTCCGCAGAAGCGACATCACCGCGCACGGCTGTCGCCATCGTACCGAGCTCCGCGAGTGCGGCAATCAGCGCGCGCGCTTCAGCATCTGAAGTGTGGTATCCGATGCCGACACGCCACCCATCCATGGCAAAACGCAGCGCGGTGGCACGGCCGATTCCACGCGAGGCGCCTGTGATGAATACCGTTTTATGCAAAAACGCTACCTCCGTTTCAATTGTTCTGCTAAAACGATATCACACGGCCCGCCCATCCGGCAAGTCACACGCGCTTTATTGTGCCGCCTTTTTTTGCACACCGTTCACATCAATAACGGTTTCCCCTTCAAGCAGAAGCTCGCTGATGGTTACGAACTCATATCCTTCAGAGGTTGCAGTCTTGAGCAGTGTGGGCAGATATTCTTTGATTTTGTACCCGTTGTTGTGGCAGAGGATGATGCACCCCGGATGTAGTTTGGGCAAAACGCCGTCCAAAATTGTCTGGGCGCTGCGTTCTTCCTTCCAGTCCACGGTATCATCGGTAGACACGAAAAGGAAGCACCGTACGGAGGAAAATAGCAGGGAAGTGTAGATGGTTTCGGGCAGCATCCGGCTTTTGATTGGAAAGGAGCTGCGGTTCAGAGAGCGTTGCGATCTAATGATACATGCCAAAGCAGGCTCATTCAAGATGCTTTTATTTGTTGCTTACCGGACTACAACCCCGACCTATGCGTCCTCTCAAGTGGTTCTCGCCTATGCAACAGCCGTCCTCTTTCTCTGTTCTATATGTTTGACAAACCTACAAAGTCATTGCGGTATTGAGCAGGAGAGATGCCTTTAATTCTAATGAAGTTGCGATAAAATGTAGAAAAATCATCATACCCCACGCGCCGCGCAATTTCATTTAATGGAATATGGCCAATACTCATAAGTTGTATTGCCTGTTTTATACGTATTTCTGCCAGATATTGCTTCGCTGACATTCCAGTATATTGCTCAAACGCTTTGTAAAATGTGCTTTTTGAAAGCATGCTGATTTGTACAAGCTCATCTACGGTCAATGGCTGGTCAAAATTAGTATCAATGTGCTGAATGCAACGCTGTATTTGGACAGCATAGTTCTCTTTAGTGGGGGTTGGGAGAGGAATGGGGGGATAGCACGTGCTGTAAGAATCACGAAGCATAATGATAAGAGCGGAAATAGTGAGGAAATGACCAATTTCGAATGAAGAAGAAGCGCTATCATAATCTTGCTCGTCAAGCAGACAATGAAGGCAAAGGCATAGACGATGCTGCATTTTTTCTGTCAATTTTATGATAGGCGGCAGATTCGAAAAATCTCGTCGCAGGTTTTGAAAATATGAAAACAGGATATCCGCGATGCTTTTTGAAAAAGAGAGACAAAAATATTTCGTGTTTTCAAAGATGTATAAGCTGTGATTTATGCCGGCGGGCGTAAAAAAGCATTCTCCGGCTCCTTGGAGAAACTCTTTTCCAAATTGATTTTCAAGGATTTGTCCCTCTGTTATATATGTGCAATGGTAAAACTCATGTTGCTGAGGCTTTACTGGACCAGAATACCCTTCGCCAATATAGATATGATAACTGCCTTTGCTTTGAAATAAAAACTGTCGATAAAAGCTAAGACTCATATTGCCTCCAAAACCTTTTACGTTTTTTATTATTATAAATGAAACATAGATAAAATGCAATTGCGTTTTAATAGAAAAACACAAAATGCAATTGAAAAACGATATTAAATACGATAATATATTTATACTGAATTAATCAAAAGTGTTCTTCAATTTGATTCTACCTGTTGAAAAGGCAAGCGGGAAACAATTAACTGGAAAAAAACAGGAGTAATAGGCAAGTGAAAGTTTATATTACAATGGATGCAGAAGGAATATCGGGGATTTATAAACTTGCTCAAGTGATTCCAGGCAATTCGGAGTATGATTATGCACGAAAACTGATGGCTGGCGATATCAATGCGGCAGTAGCGGGAGCATTTGATGCAGGAGCCGATGCAGTATTTGTAAATGATGCGCATAATAACGGAGATAACCTGCGTATTACAGATTTGGATGAACGAGTTGTGCTTTGTTCGGGAGCTGACCGCCCTTATACCATGGCGGAGGGTGCCCAAAAAGGATTTGACGCAGCGCTGCTGATCGGGTACCATGCGCGTAAAGGGTCAAAAGGTGTTATTAGCCATAGCTATGCATATGGCTCTATGGTGGAAATGTGGCTAAATGGAAAAGTTATTTCAGAGTATGAATTAATCGGATACATGATTGGCTATTATGGAACCCCAGTGGTTTTTATTTCGGGTGATGATATTGTAACTGCTGATGCAAAAGAGAATGTTTCAGGAATCCATACGGTTACTGTGAAAGAATGCATTAGCAATGGAGCTGCAAGCTGCATTCATCCCAACGTTACAGCACGGATGATTCGGGCAGAGGTAAAGCGGGCGCTCGAAGAAATTGAGACGAAGCAAATTAAGCCGATGACTATAAAAGAAGCGGTGAAAATCGATGTACGTTACAGCGCGGAAGCCCAAGCCTGGAAGGCGATGATGGCTCCAAATACAGAACGTATAGGGGAAACGATAGTCCGCTATCATGGAAAGGATTATAAAGAAGCTTATCTAGCGTTTGTGACAGGAACGGGGCTTGCAGGTACGTTTGGAGACGATGTGGCCCTATATAATAAATGTAAATAGCCATACCTAATTGATGATAATTCAGGAAAATCAAAGTAAGACAGTAAAAATGAACCTTGATAGTGAGAAATAACGTAAAACCAATAAAAAGCGCTTGGATGCAATTTATGGTACGATTAAGCTGCAATGCATTAACCGATTTTAGGCGAGAAGTTGATTCTATGACTTGCGCTGAGAGTTGCGCTTGAGAAACATACCTTGCAATCTGATAGGATTAATCGACTTTTTGCGTTAAAGAAGGAGCGTTTTTTAGGAAATATATTTTCTAATCTTGCCTTGATTTTGTATGATGTTTTTTGTATATAAATAATCACTGATTTTTATATTAAAATTTGTGGAATGGACTTTCATATAAATCATCGCAGAAGGGATATGAGGCACAATGGGTATAGAGAAAATCAAACAAATCGTGGAGAAGTATCAAAGAGGAACAAGCGCGCCACTCGGTGTTGCATTCAAAGATTTGAAGACCGGAGCTACGGTCACTTGCCATGCGGAGGAGCCGTTTCCTACGGCAAGTGCATATAAGATCTATGTTCTTGCCGAACTGTACCGCAAGGCATATTCGGGCGAATGTAACTTAAACGATCGGTATCCACTTACAGCTGACATTAAATCCATTGGCAGCGGCGTGCTGGAACAGCTGGATGCAGGGTTAAACCTAACGTTGAAAGATTATGCAACCCTCATGATGATCATATCCGACAACACCGCAACGGATTTCCTTTTCAATTTCCTGGGCAGAGACAAGATCAAGAAAAACGTTATCGATGCTTTGGGCTTTTCTCATACAAAGTGTGATTGGGGATGCCAGAAACTCATTGACGTTTACTACGACATGAACGGAAGGGACTTTCAGCAGCTCTGGGAAGATAACGGGAAACGCTTCCCAAGTTACCACAACAGCAAATGGTATCAATGTGTAACAGAAGAAAACGATCAAACTGCTCCCATAGAAGCGCTCAAAATGCTCGAGCTGTTGTACCGCGGCGCATGGGTCAACCAAGAGGCCAGTGAAGGGATGCTTGCGATTATGAAGCAGTGCCAGACCAATACGCGCATCCCGCATTTTTTGCCGCCAGGCGTCGCGGTTGCGCATAAAACCGGGTCGCTTGACAAGCTCAATGTTGATATCGGCATTGTATATGCGCAACCAGTTGGCGACTACATCCTATGCATGTTCTACAATGGCAACCTTGCAAGCAAGGAAGATTATGATGCCAACGATCGCGGCCGATACGGGGATAATTACCTAGCGCGGCTTTCCAAAGAAATTTATGAAGCATATATAAGCTGATGCGGCCGGGTAAATGTACGGGATGGGAACTCCAATACCAATAAAATGATAAGGGGGCATAGCCTTGCAATATGTAGTCAAAAAATTGCTGCTCGGCATAGTGCTGGTAATTTGCGTATCTTTTCTGGTATTTAGCATGCTTTATATGATGCCCGGAAGCCCGGTTACGCTGATGGCGGGCGAGGGCGCCAGCTTGGAGCGGCTGGAAGAGATCGAGAAGGAGCTCGGGTTAGACCGGCCGCTTTTGGTTCAATATGCCGATTGGCTATATGGCGTAACCGTTAAACAGGATTTTGGTATATCGTTTAAGTACCGGCTCCCCGTATGGGATTTGGTAAAGGATAGGATCCCGGTCAGCCTGCGTTTGACCGTTATTACCGCTTTGATCCAATATGCGGTGGCCGTTCCTCTCGGTTTGCTGTGCGCATACAAAAAGGATACCATCTTTGACAGAGCAACGATGATCCTTTCGATGATAATGACGTCGGTGCCATCGTTCTGGATTTCCGTTTTGTTAATGTTGGCGTTTGTTGTTGAACGGCAGTGGCTTCCTTTGAGTGGATTTAGCACATGGAAGCATTATGTTCTTCCGATAACAGCGGGTGTTCTGAGCGGGTTGGCTACGACGATGCGTCTCACCAAAAGCGAGGCATTGGATGTGCTGCGTGAGAAATATGTCCTTACGGCATATGCAAAAGGACTTCGGGAGACTGCCGTTCGATGCAAGCACGTACTTCGCAATTCTCTGATTATCATCTGCGTTCAAGTATTTCAATCGCTGCCCTGGCTGATTTCCGGCTATATTATCATTGAGAAAATATTCGTGATTCCAGGTATGGGCGGGTTGATGATAGCCTCTATTATTAACCAGGACTTCAATGTCGTCCAATGCTTGATCTTCTTGATTTCGATAATGACGGTGATATGCAATATAATGGCTGATTTGATGCTTGGGCTGTTAGATCCTCGGATAAGGATTTCTATAGGTGGAGGTGACAAGTGATGTACGAGAGCCCTATCAAGGAATTTTTTCGCAGCAGCTTGAAAAACTTCAACTTTATGATTGGGGCGATCATGTTTTTCAGCATACTCGTACTTGCAGTGTTTGCAGATCAGATCGCCCCCTATGAATACGATGCCGGAAATCCCGCAGCAAAACTAATGGAACCTTGCAAGGAACATCTGTTTGGAACAGATGAAATGGGAAGGGATCTCTTTAGCCGTATTGTTTATGGCGCGCGGATTACATTAAAAGTTGCCATTATCGGTGGTTCTATCCAATTGGTTTTAGGCGTGGTTGTAGGATTGTTTTGCGGTTATTTTGGCGGGGTTGTAGATAAGGCAATGCTGTTTCTTGCTGACTTGACGTGGTGCGTTCCTGGTATGGTAATGGCTCTTGCAGTCGTCACGGTGATCGGAACGAACTTAACCAACGCCATCATTGCAATTGCCTTAGTGAACTGGGCGTCTATGGCAAGAACCGTGCGTGCGAAAACGATGTCGCTCAAAAATATGGCGTTTATTGAAACGGGCGTAGCCTTTGGAGAAAGCGATTTGTCTTTAATGTTCCGCTATATCTTGCCCAATATCGTTCCCGCGTTGATTGTCATGGTATCCATGGCGCTCCCGAGCACGATTATGTCCACAACGACGCTCTCGTTTCTCGGCGTAGGTTCTCAGCCGCCTTCTCCGGATTGGGGCCTAATGGTATCCGATGGCATCCAATATATCACCAAGGCGCCGTGGCTTGCGATTTATCCCGGATTTGCGCTTGTTTACACAGTTTTGAGTTTTACCATTCTTGGCGAGGGCCTGCGCGACTTGCTGGATCCCCGAATGAAATCGCAGGGTTAACAAGGTTAACGAGGTATTGTTTATGAACGACGAGCTGCTTCGCTTAGAAAATGTTTTTATTAACTATAGGGTTCGCGGCGGATATCTTAGTGCGGTAAAGGATGTTTCTTTTAGCGTTAACCGCGGTGAAATCTTCGCAGTGGTAGGGGAATCTGGCTGCGGGAAATCGACTGTTGCACATTCCATAATGCGCTTGTTGGATAAAAACGCAGTCGTTTTAGGAAACATCAAATATAACGGGAAAAATCTGATGGAGCTATCCAATAAGCAGATTACCAGAGTGCGCGGCCATGATATTGGAATGATCTTCCAAAACCCTTTGGATTCTTTGAATCCAGTTTATACTACAGGTGCACAAGTCAATGAAGCAATCCGCCTGGATGGTATCAACAAGCTTGACGGCTGGAAGAAAGTGATTGAGCTGTATCGAAACGTTAAAATGCCGGATGCAGAAAAACGGGTTCACGCCTATCCACACGAAATGAGCGGAGGCATGCGGCAAAGGGTCATGATTTCCATGATGCTGAGCCGGAACCCATCGCTTCTGATTGCCGATGAACCTACCACTGCGCTTGATGTCACAATTGAAGCGCAAATACTCGAGATTATCGGTCAGCTCAAAAAAGAATTCGGCACAGCGGTCATGCTGATTACCCATAATTTCGGCTTGGTTGCAGAAGTTGCAGATCGAGTTGCGATCATGTATGCCGGCGAACTAGTTGAGCAAGGCGATGTATTTGAGATTTTCCGCGAGCCAAAGCATCCTTATACGCGCTTGTTGATGAAGGCGCTCCCGCGCGGCACGAAGCAGGAAGGGCGCCTACAGACCATAGATGGAACGGTACCGCGTTTAATGAAAGTTCAGCCAGGTTGCCGGTTTGCAAACCGCTGTCCGCTAGCGAAAGAGATTTGCCACAACCAAGACCCGGCAGTAAGAGCTTTAAGCGCGACGCACACCTATAGATGCCACTTTGCAGAGGAGGAAGTGTAATGGAGAAAATACAGCCTGTTATACAGATCGAACATCTTTCAAAGCACTTCTCAATTAATAATGGATTCTTTTCCAAGGGAAAGAAAACCGTTAAAGCGGTCAATGACTTTACGCTCAATCTAGAAAAGGGGAAAATCCTTGGTTTGGTAGGCGAATCCGGTTCCGGAAAAACTACTTTGGCGCGCGCGATACTGAACTTAACCTCAGCAACCGAGGGAACGGTGCTAATTAACGGCATTGATATGTCAAAGTGCAGTGCTGCGGAGAAAAAAGAGCTCCGTAAAAATATTGCCGTAGTTTTTCAAGATCCCCTATCAAATCTCAATCCGCGCGAAACGGTGATGAGCAGCATCATGCGGCCCATGGTGCTCCATGGCATGAAACGTTCGTTGGCAAGGGAGAAAGCACACGAAGTTTTGGAAAGTGTTAAGATGGATACGCATTATCTTAACAGCTATCCGCATCAGCTGTCCGGCGGACAACTCCAGCGCATTGCTATTGCGCGAGCTTTGGCAATGAATCCACAAATTATGATTCTGGATGAGCCTACGAGCGCGCTTGACATTTCCGTGCAGGCGCAAATCTTGAACCTGCTGCTGGATCTGCAGGAGCAGCATCAACTTACCTATATGATCATTACGCATGACTTGAACGTCATCCGATATATCAGCGATCAAGTAGCAGTCATGTATTTGGGGCAGCTTGTGGAGTATGGTGAAACAAAAATCATGTGTTCCAATCCAAGCCATCCATATTCCAAGGCGCTTATGGCAGCTTCGCCGATCCTCGATCCTACTATGCGCGGGCGTGAAAAGGAAATCATGAAAGGCGATCCTGGCAGTTTGATTCACTTACCATCCGGTTGCAGCTTCCATCCGCGCTGCCGGTATGCTCAAGAAATTTGCATGCAGGAGAGGCCGGAAATGGAACAAATAGGTGAAAACCATTGGGCACGTTGCCATCTTTGCATGCAAAAATGATTCCATCGACTCATTAAGCCGGTTTCGGCATGAGAATAATTATTAAATGGAGGAACATGATGAAGAAGTATTTAGCGCTGTTCTTGGTACTCATATTGATGTTAAATCTCTTTGCTGCGTGCAGCAAAGAGGAGGCAGAGAATGTGGACAACAATGTGGAGGAGCCGGTTAACGTTGATAATACTGATCCCGGCAGCACTGAGGAAGACGACACGAATGAGCAGGCGACCCCAATCGAATCCCTAACTATCGTTACGGATGTTTGGGAAGGCATGGACATGTTCTTGATTGACTCTTGGGTCGATGGCGCGCAATCCCTCGCCGCAGACAGTATCCTTGCCATGGCAGATGATGGCAGAGCGCTGCCGAATATCGCTTCGGAATCCGTTTGGAGCGAAGATGGTCTAACCTGGACGCTCACCTTCCCCGAGGGTATGTATTATTCTACCGGCGAACAGCTTGAACCGGAAGATGTTGTAGCCAGCATTGAACATGGCCTCGAGTACAGCACCTGGGCAGATGGCTATAAGACGATCGAATCCATGGAAGTAGACGGGCGGAATGTCATTATACACCTTTCAGAATACCAGGCAGATATGGAGTATAATTTCATGAGCAGCTTTGTGGGTGTGATCGATAAAGACGAACTCGATACGATGAGCAATGATGAGCTTCTCTGGGGATGCCATCCGTATGGCGCTTATTATGTAGAGGAATTCTCTCCGGGCGCATACGTAACCCTTAAAGCGAATCCAGGGTATGTGACGCATAATCCACTGGTTGAAAACAAAGGGAAGATGCCGGTTGAAACACTTAACATCGTCATGGGCGGTGAAGATTTCACCTATTATACTGGCTTGATCAACGGGGATTATGATCTGCTCAATTCTGCTCCTGCAGATTACCTTGAGGATCTGCAGGCTGCAGATGCTGTAACTTTGGTTGAAAGCTGCTGCGCAATGACCGGTTATGCAGAGTTTAACATCAAGAATGAATTCCTCGCCGACAAGAATGTGCGCATGGCGATCATCCGCGGATTTGACCGTGATAAGTATGAACAATACAGCAACGATTATAATGATGCTTCGTATTGCTTGGTTCAGAATAACTGCTTGAATTACGATTCCGAGGTCGAAGAGTATTATAAAGAAAACTATGGCTATGACGTAGAGGCTGCCAAACAGTATCTTGCGGATTCCGGCTGGTCTGATACAGACGGGGATGGATATGTTGACAAAGATGGTAAGAAACTCTCATTTGTTTTTAGCTCCCGTGATGCTAACAATTCCATAATTGTGGCGCAAGCATTGCAAGAGGATTTAAAAGCAATTGGTATTGAAATGACGATTACCACACAAGACTGGTCGTATGTGAACCAGGATGTTCGTGAAGGCAATTACGATATGGCATTTTTAAACCTGGGATGGTCTGAGCCGATGCTACTTGTAGATAATTTCTGCAACCGCAGCGATATCGCTGCGGAGTGCAGCAACCTTGACCGGGAAGGCTATCTTGAACTGGTTGCAAAGGCACGGGCTACCGTTGACTACGATGAACGCACCGAGGTTATCAGTGAGATACAGTACAAACTGTTTGACTATGCGACGATTCTTCCCTTGATAAGGGGAACGGATTATCGTTGCTGGAATAGCAAACTTCAGGGTGTGATATCAACCCCAACTGGAAGTCTTTACCTTAACGATGTGTATATGGCTGAAAAAAACTGAACTGAAAACGCTTTAAAGGCAATAAGGTACAATAAGTTGCGCAAATTGAAAAGAGGATAAAAAGAGGCATGGTTTGCAGTCTCGGGTAGAATGAAGTTACCACACACCATTCTGAAAGGAAACTGTAAACCATGTCCGAGAAGATTGTACAACCGAACGAGGAAGTAATCAAGCGGTCACTACAGCCGAAACCTCACCACTACTTCGGGGGATGTCACGCTCAAAGTGCCGCGCCTCAAGGGATCTCGTTCGAAACAGCCATTATTGAGAACGGTATCGCCGCCGTGAGAGCAGTGTGGAGGAGGGCCTCATTGAGATGTACCTGGCTGGGGTCTCCGTGCGCCGGGTGGAGGACATCACCGAGGCCCTTTGGGGCAGCAAGGTCTCTCCTGCCACAATCAGTGAGCTGAACAA
>DCKB01000007.1 GCA_002320595.1 Christensenella sp. UBA1685 | reverse complement strand
AAAGTAGAGCGCAGCCACCGTGAGGATCAGCGTCGCTTCTACGACTCCCATCGTCTCTACTCGCTTGCCGACTTCGATGCTCAGCTCGCTGTGCATCGAAGAGCCTCCAATAACCATCCTATGCGCCCTTTACAGTATTGCTCTCCCAACCTTTTCCTTCGTTGCTATACCGTCCAACATGTCTGACAAGCCTACAGGCAAATGTTTTCATGGTGGGGGGATGGGGCGTCTTGCTTTATATGACGGTTAGAAAATGAAGAAAATGTAATATCAAATCTTCAAATATAAATGAATTAGGTAAAAAAGAGGATGCCTTGATGGTTTTCTGATTGACAAATTGGCTGATTTGACGATATGATAAACAAAAATATATAGGTAAGAAGTGGGAGTATACCCTTATTGGGTTCAGAAGCCGCAACTGCGGACTGCACGGGTTGCGCCGCAGGGGTTTATGGGCATTTGCAACAGAAGGAGGCAACTTGAAAGCAACAAGAGAATTTGTGCTGCGAGAAATTGCCGGCGAGCATATTTTGATTCCGGTTGGGGAAACCGCCCAAAAGCTCCACGGGATGCTCAACCTCAGTGAAAGCGGATTGCTGCTTTGGAATACATTGCAGGAAGAACGCACGGAAGAAGAGCTGGTGGAAGCGCTTTTAGCGGAATATGAAGTGGATCGGGCAACGGCTGACGTCCGTGCTTTTATCGGGCAGATGGAGAAAGTTGGCATGCTGCTTTGCGGAGAGGAGAAAGAATGAGCGGAAAACAGGCGCACGGCAGAACAACGGTGCTGATGATTGCGGTCATTGCGGTGCTGCTGGTTCTGCTTGCCGTTTTAATTTGGGGACTTTTACGACCCGTGGGTACGCCTGGGGGAGAGCAGGACAAGCCTGGCGAAACGGTGGAGCCCGACGCGACGCAAGCGGCGGGGGATGCGGCGCAAACACCGGAGCCGACCATACAGAGCCTTGCTTTTCCGTATTCGCTGGAAGAAGGGAAACTTACGGTGGATTCCCTGTTTCAATATTCGGGATACAACCCGGACTGCGGGGACGAAATGGGCGAAGACATTGCTTCTCTCGTGATCACAAACCGCTCGGAGGAGCATCTTGCGGAGGCACGGCTTACCGTTACATTGGCGGATGGGAAGGAACTCGCTTTCGAGGTGCGGGACCTTCCGGCCGGGCAGACCGTCTGGGCATTTGCAAAAGACAACAGCGCCTATGTGCTTTCAAATTTCTGCACGGCGATTGCCGGCACAACGCAGTTTGAACAAAGCACGCCGCTGATGGCGGACAGGCTTTCCGCCGCAGTGCAGGAGACCGAGGTTACGCTCACCAACAATTCTGCCGAAGCGATTGCGGGAGTTACGGTGTATTGCCACACGGTGTTTGAGGACGTATACTTTGGCGGAACGGCGTATGCGTACGCGGCGGGAGATATCCCTGCCGGCGGCAGCGCAACTGTTTCAGCTGTGGATTGCTATTTGGGCGAGGCTGCGGTTGTGCGCATCGGTGCAGGCGACTGAGCGGGTTCGCGTGAAGTTTGAAACGGATTTAAATATTTTACATTGCCATGAAACGGGGAGGAAAGAAGAATGAAAGCCGACGTGAAACCTGAGCTTTATTACGAGAGCTTTGAGCTGTCGCAGCATATTGCAGGGTGTAATGTGACGTTGACAACTGCTGATGCATTAACCTGTACTGCCACGGGCTACGATAATTTTGGCAATCCTGTGGATAACGTATTTTCGAGTGAGGGTGTATGCAACGTGATACTTGAAGATTATTGCTATACGAATGGATTAATAAATATATCTAATATGTTTTCCTGATGAACTATGCATTTACACTTGCGGGCGTGACCATCGCGCTTGAGACGCCGCGGTCGGTTTCCGTTACGGATAACTTCCGGCCGTTTTGCGGGGAAAGCGGGGAGCGCTGCGTAACGGTACGCCTGCGTGAGGTGAAACGCCTGCGGAACCGGAGGGGAGCGGCAGTGTTTTTGATGCGATCCGTGATTTCTTCCAGCGTATCTTTGGATGCAAGAGCTCGTAAGTGCAAATAACCGAACAGAGTATCAACGGCAAAGGCCGCCTCATCCGAGGCGGCCTTTATTCGGCTTGTTAAAAAACCAAGTGGATCCGGGAAGCGCGCACAACACTCGACGAGCAAGGCGCTCCCCGCGTTTTGCGCAATTCGCTATACGTTCCCGTGGCCGATGCGCGTGAGCGATTCGTTCGCACCGATCATTACAAGCACATCGCCCGCACGAAGCGGCGCTTTGGGATCCAGCGTTACAATAATTTCCTCGCCGCGGCGGATGGCGATCACGGAAATGCCGAACCGGTTGCGCACATTCAGCTCGATCAGCGTTTTTCCAATCCAAGGCGCAGGAATGAGCGTTTCATTGATGCTGTATTTATCGGAAAGGTCAAGATAATCGATGATGCTGCCCGAAACCAGGGAACGCGCAAGGCGCACACCACCTTCATGCTCCGGCAGCACGACCTTGTCCGCACCGGTCTTTTCCAACAGGCGTGCATGCAGCTTATCGGATGCTTTGGCAATCACAAGCTGCGCGCCCTGCTCCTTTGCAAGCACGGTTGTAAGGATGGAAGCTCGGATGTCGTCCCCCACGCTGATGATGACGCAGTCAAAATTGCGCACGCCGATGCGCTTGAGCGCGCGCTCATCCGTAGTATCTGCAACCACTGCATGTGTGACGTGATCTGCAACGGAGGCAATGCGCGCTTCATCGCGGTCAACGGCCAAGACCTCGTGGCCGAGCGTGCAGAGCGTTTGGGCTACGCTTTCCCCAAAGCGGCCAATCCCGATGACGGCAAATGATTTTGCATGTTTGGACATAAATAATGGTTCCTTTCCCGGCGTTCGTGTCAGCCGATCAGAATGTTGCCCTCCGGATAGCGGATGGCGGGTTCCTCCGTCCGCCCGCCAATTGCGAGCGCGATGGTCATAATTCCTGCGCGCCCAAGGTACATCAGGGCGCAAAGGATTGCGCGCGTAAATGTGGAGGCAGCGGCAGTAAGGCCTGCCGTCAGGCCAACCGTGCCGAGCGCGGAGGTGGCTTCAAAGAAGAAATCCAGAAAGTTAAGGTTTGCATGCGCATGCTGCTCTGCGAAAGTGATGCCGATGAGCGCTGCAAAAAGCACCAAAACGGCGATGAGGGCGAGGCAGAGCGCGCGGCGCACGGAAATGGCGGAAAGCCTCCGGCCGAACACCTCGGTATCCCGGTGGTTGCGGATACAGGCGTGCGCAGTCAGGAGCAGCACAGCAACGGAGGTGACTTTGATGCCGCCTGCCGTTCCGGCGGGGCCGCCGCCGATAATCATTAAAATGGAAGAAAGAAACTTGCTTGCGTCCGTAAGGGTTTCCTGCGGGATCGTGTTGAAGCCCGCTGTGCGGCAGGTCACGGATTGGAACAGCGCGGCAAGCAGCTTTTGCGGGGGCGTAAGGCCGCCCATTGTTGCGGGGTTCCCCGCTTCAAACAGCAAAAACAGCACCATGCCGCTCATTAACAGCACGCCGGTGGCTGTAAGGACCAGCTTTGCATGCATGGAAAGCTTGGAAAACCGCTTGTGCTCGCGCAGCTCAACGATTACGGAAAAACCAAGCCCGCCGGTGATGATAAGCGCCATAATGGTGAAGTTGACAAGCGGGTCGCCCACATAGCGGGTGAGCGAGGCAAAATTGCCCATCAAATCAAATCCGGCGTTGCAGAAGGCGGACACGCTGTGGAAAATCCCCATCCAGATGCCGCGCGGACCGAAATCGGGCACAAAGCGCAGGCAAAGGAGCGCCGCACCGCAGCCCTCAATGATAAAGGTATACTTCACAGCGCTCATGCAGAGCCGGATCACACCCTGCAGCCTGTCTTCTCCGAAGGACTCGGCAAGCGTCATGCGGCTGCGCAGGGAAATGCGCTTGCGCGTTGCGCGGAACAGCAGTGTTGCAGCCGTCATAAAGCCGAGCCCGCCAAGCTGGATGAGCACAAGGATGACGATCTGCCCGAACAGCGTAAAATGCGTTCCTGTGTCCACCACGACGAGGCCGGTCACACAGGAGGCGGACGTTGCGGTAAACAGCGCATCAAAAAAACTGAGCGGCTCCCCGTGGGAAGCGATGGGCAGCATCAGCAGCAGCGCTCCGAGAAGGGCGACGCACAAAAAGCCCAGCGGAAGAATCCGAATGGGGCTGATGCCTTTATGAAATCGTTTGTTTTCCAATGTTTTAATCATCTTGCGGCATATTATATCACGCGTTTTGCAAAGATGCGAGATAAAATGCTGACAAGGAAAGGAGGAATATTGATTCGGGGGAGAATCCGTGATAGCATAAACAACAAGGCACACCGTAGAGCGAAACACCGAAAAGCAGAAATAAAAACTTTATAAAGAAGAAAAGGAGCATTTGCCGTATGTATGATCTGATGATCCGAAACGCAAGAATTGTGGATGGAACAGGCGCGCCGTGGTACCGCGCAGACATCGCGGTGGAAGGGGGCAAGATCGCCGCAATCGGAAAACTTTCCGGCGAGGCGCGCGAAACTGTGGATGCAGCGGATCATTACCTTGCGCCCGGCTTCATTGATATTCATTCCCACAGCGACGACAGCATCCTTGCCTGCCCGGCTGCGGAAAGCCGCATCCTGCAAGGCGTGACGACGGAGATTGCCGGAAACTGCGGCGCATCCGCAGGTCCTGCGCCGGAGGGAAAGAAGGACGGCTGGCCCGGAATGGGCGCGTTTCTTTCCGCTGTTGAAGCGGCGGCGCCTTCGGTGAACCTGGGCATGCTTGTGGGGCACGGCGCGGTGCGCGCCTGCGCGATGGGATACGGTTCGGAAAAGCCGACGCCCGCGCAGCTTCAGCGGATGCGCGCGCTGATTGCAGAAGCAATGGAAGTCGGTGCGTTTGGCATAAGCTCGGGGCTGATTTATCCGCCGAGCAGCTATGCGGATACGGAGGAACTCATCGAAGTTGCAAAGGCGGTGGCGCCCTATGGCGGCTATTACGCCACACATATGCGCGGCGAGGGGAGAACCGTCGTAAAGGCCACGGAGGAAGCCATCCGCATTGCGCGGGAGGCGCGCGTGCCGCTTCAGGTTTCACACCATAAGGTTACCTACAAGCCGGATTGGCAGGTGAGCTGCTTCACCACGACGGCCATGATTGAACGCGCACGCCGGGAAGGGCTTGAGGTGTTTTGCGATCAGTATCCATACCGCGCTTCCGCAACGACGCTTTCCGTCAATATCCCGGAATGGGCGTTTGACGGTGGCGTTCCCGCGCTGCTGGAACGCCTGAAAAACCCGGAGCTGCGCGCGCGTGTGCGCGATGAGATGGAGGCCTCCCACCACGGGCGCTGGGGGGATCTGTTCGTTTCCTATGTCACTACGGAGGAGAATCAATGGATGGCAGGGCGCTCCATCCCGGAGATCGCGGAACGAATGGGAGAGGAGCCTGCGGATGCGTTGATCGACATCGTAATTGCCGAAAACGACCGCGTGGGCGAAATCTCTTTCGGCATGTGCGAGGAGGACATCGAACACATCATGAGCAAACCCTATGTGATGACCGGCTCGGACGGCGGGGCGATGCCGCTTGACGAACCCGGAAAGCCGCACCCGCGTAATTACGGCACGTTTGTGCGTGTGCTTGCGCATTATTGCCGTGAGAGGAAGCTCTTCTCGCTGGAAACCGCCGTGCATAAGATGACGGGACTTCCGGCGGCGCGCCTCAGGCTTTCCGAGCGCGGAACGATTAAAAAGGGCATGTGGGCAGATCTTGTGCTGTTTGATTTCGAAGCGCTCAGGGATACGCCGGATTTCACCAACCCGCAGCAGGCTTGCGAGGGGATTTTGAAGGTGTATGTCAACGGCGTGCTTACCGCCGAAAACGGCCGCCACACAGGCGCGCGTGCGGGCGCCGTATTGCGCCGGGCGTGCGGATAAGGAGGGGGACGGAATGCAGATTGAAAGAATGCACCTGATAACGGCCGCGCAGGCGGCGCAGGCTTCCATGGCAGAAAACAAGGTTCCGGGCCTGGCGATGGCGTTCTTTTCCGGAGGGGAACAGGTATGCGCCGAAACGCTCGGCATTGCGGATTCGGTGCGCAACTTGCCCGTGAGTATGGGAACGCATTTCGAGGCGGCTTCGCTGACGAAGCCTGTGTTTGCGTATCTCGTATTGCGGCTTGTTGAAGCGGGCGTGCTCCGGCTGGATGCGCCGCTGTGCGAATCCCTGCCGGGCAGCCTGCCCACGGAGGATCCGCGTTTTGCGCAAGCGACGGCTGCACATGTGCTTTCCCATGGAACGGGGCTGCCCAACTGGGGCGCCGCGCCGCTGCCGCTTGCATTTGCGCCGGGGCAGGGGTTCCGCTATTCCGGCACGGGATACGCTTGCCTGCAAACCGTTGTGGAACACCGCACCGGGCGCAGGCTGGACGACCTGCTGCAAACGGAGCTGTTCGGCCCGCTTGGCATGGAGGATGCGGCGATGGTGTGGACGGGGCCGCTCAACCGGACGCTTGCGCGCACCTGGGATGAAGCGGGAGCGCCGGAACCCAAGCGCGGGCGCGCGCAGCACGCGGTTGCGCTTGAGCCAAACGCCGCGTTTTCGCTGTATGTGACGATTGCGGATTATCCAAAATTTCTGGCGCAGATCCTTTCGGAAACCGGGTTTGCTTCGCGGGTGCGCGCGGTGCGCAATCCGGCCGGCCACGGTGTGGAATGGGGCCTTGGCTGGGGGTTGTATCAAGAGGTGATCTGGCATTGGGGCGACAACGGCGGCTTCAAGTCCTTCGTTTGCTTCGACCCTGTGACGCGGGATGCGCTTTTGATCCACACCAACGGCGCAAACGGGCTTCACACGTGCTTTGACGTAGCGGAGCATTGCACCGGTTTTGACTTTTCCAACATTGCAGCCATGATTGCCGAAGCGGAATAAAGCGCGGCATGCGGCGATCGGCAGGCCAATCCTCAGCCGCCTGCGGCGACAGCTCCTTTCAAGAAGGAGCCTTTTGGTTTTCAGCTGCCCGTTAAGCCCCCTTTATAAAAGGTGCTGCCGGGGGATTGATGCAAACCGCGACCATTGCGAATTGTGGGCAACACGCACGGCCTTTACGGGGGATTGCCGTACCTCTGCGCCCTGAGCCCACTGCATGGGACGGCCTCCCCGCGGCTCCATGCATGCTCAATTTGATGGCGTGTTAAATTTTGGAAAAGCCTTCCGGGATGCCGGAAAATGCCTGTACAGATAAAATCGCGTAATTTATAATGTAAGTAGTGCGAGGCGGTATAGGCTTAGCGTGGAAGGGGAGAACACGAATGCGGGCAAGGGAAAGGCGCTTTTCAAAAACAGAACGCGCTTGGATTCTTTACGATTGGGCAAACTCGGTTTACGCAACGAACATCATGGCTGCAATTTTCCCGATTTATTTTGCCATGGCGGCAACCGACACGGGCGATAAAATCTATGGCTTTGCGGTTTCAGCGGCGAACCTCATCGTTGCGCTCCTATCGCCGCTGCTCGGGGCGATCGGGGATTTCCGCGGCATGAAGAAAAAGCTTTTTGCAGGCTTCCTGTTGCTGGGCCTTGTGTTTACGGCGGCGATGGCTGTGTTTGATTCCTGGCAGCTGATGCTCGTGGGCCTTGTGATTTCCCGCATCGGCTTCTCTGGCTCATGCCTGTTTTATGATTCGTTCCTGACGGATGTGACGGTGCCGGAGCGCATGGATAAGGTTTCTGCCTGGGGCTATGCAATGGGCTATATCGGCGGCAGCACCATCCCGTTTGTGATTTCCATCGTCATTCTTTTGCTGATGGGGCAGAATGTGCTTTCTTATAAAATTTCGATCCTGATCGTGGTTGTCTGGTGGGCGGTGTTCAGCATTCCCTTCCTTAAAAATGTGGAGCAGGTTTACAGCGTGGAAGAGCCGCCGGCGCAGCTTGCGCGCGCCGCGTTTTCCAACATGGCGAAAACATTCCGCTCGATTTTGAGGGATAAGCGCATCCTGTGCTTCATGGTCGCCTATTTCTTTTATATTGACGGCGTGAGCACCATCATCAGCATGGCAACGAATTACGGCACAACGCTTGGCCTCGGCACCATCGGCATGATTCTGGCCCTGCTCGTGACGCAGGTTGTTGCGGTGCCGTTTTCCATCCTGTTCGGGAACCTTGCAAAGAAAGCCGGCTCCATCCGGATGATCTCGATTGCGGTGGGCGTGTATTTTGCAATCACCATCGTCGGCTTCCTGATGGGCAACAACATCGAACGCGCGGAGCTTTTGGGCGGCGATGTGGCGGCGGCAACACGCACGAGCACGGTGCTCTTTTGGGTGCTCGCAACGCTCGTCGGCACGGTGCAGGGCGGCATACAAGCGCTTTCCCGTTCGTATTTCGGCCAGATCATCCCGCCGGAGCGTTCCAATGAATACTTCGGTTTCCTGGACATCTTCGGCAAATTCTCCTGCGTGATCGGCCCGGCGTTGTATTCGCTTGTATATACGCTCACCAACCGTGCATCACTCGGCATTTTGAGCATTATCCTGCTGTTCCTTTGCGGCGGGGTAGCGCTGCTGGTTGGCCGCAAGCACGTTTTCGCGCCGCACGCAATGGAAGCCATGAAAGGATAAAGAAGAGGACGGGGTGGAACCATGCATGAAGGACACCGGGAACGCTTGCGGCAAACCTTTTTGGAACATGGCGTATCCGCGCTGCACGAGCATCAACTGCTGGAGCTTTTGCTTACCTTTGCCATCCCGCGGCGCGATACGAACCCGCTTGCACACAGCCTGCTTGCAGCGTATGGATCGTTGGATAAGGTGCTTGCCGCAAACCCATACGACCTGATGCGGCAGGAGGGGATCGGCCCGCAGACGGCTGTATTGCTTTCGCTTGCGGGCGCGCTTATGCAGTGTCGCAGCGCTCTCTGCGCCGAACGGACGGCGCTCAACACGCCGGAAGCGGCCTCGCGTTATTGCCAAGCGCTGCTTGCGGGCGCAAAATATGAAGAAACCTATGTGATTTCTTTGGACAAACGGCGCACCGTGCTGCATGCGGACAAGGTCGCTTCCGGCACGTTGGGGGAAACGGTGCTTTACCCCCGCCTGGTGCTGGAATGCGCGCTGCGCCATGGCGCGAACAGCGTAATCCTGACGCATAACCACCCATCCGGCAACCCAAAGCCCTCAAGCGAAGATGTCAAAACCACCCGCACGGTATACGATGCGCTGCAAACGGTGAGCATAACGCTGCACGATCATATCATCGTAGGCAACGGCTGTACGTACAGCATGGTGCGCGATGCCGTGCTTTCTTCGGGCGAGGTTCCGGCGGGATATGCAATGGTGGCGGAGAAAGAGAATTAGTTTTTCGGAAGGGAAAAGATGGGTATGAAGCAATCGGAAACGATATACCGGCAATGGCTGGGAGAGAAAGAGCTTGACCCTGCGCTGCGGAGAGAGCTGTTGGCTCTTGCAGGCAATGAAAAGGAGATTGAGGAACGCTTTTATACGGAGCTGGAATTCGGCACTGCGGGCTTGCGCGGCATCATCGGCGCAGGTACGAACCGCATGAACGTGCATGTGGTTCGGCGTGCTACGGAAGGCCTTGCAAAATACATCCGCACGTTTGCGGATGGGCCTGCGCGCGGTGTCGCCATCGCGTACGATTCCCGGAGGATGAGCGATGCGTTCGCACGCGAGACGGCGCTTGTGCTTGCGCAGAACGGAATCAAGGCGTATCTTTATAAAACGCTGCATTCCGTGCCGCAGCTTTCCTTTACGGTTCGGCACCTTGGCTGTATTGCAGGCGTAGTGATCACGGCGAGCCATAATCCGCCGCAATACAATGGCTATAAAGTATATTGGGAACATGGCGGCCAGGCGGCTCCTGCGCAGGCGGCTGAAATTTTTGCCAAGATCCGTTGCGCGGATTATTTTGCGTTACGCGGCATGGAGGAAAGCGAAGCGATCGAAAAGTGCCTTCTCATGATGATCGGGGAGGAAATAGATGAAGCGTATTACGCGGCAACGGAAACGTTGCTGCAATACCCGGAACTGATGCGCGTACATGGAAAGGAATTGAAGCTTGTTTATACGCCGCTGCATGGTTCCGGCTGTGTTCCGGTGCGCACGCTGCTTGCGCGCGTGGGCGTTGCCGTGCATATCGTGCCGGAGCAGGAGAAGCCGGATCCTGCTTTTCCAACCGTAAAGGCCCCAAACCCGGAGGATCCCGATGCGTTTACGCTGGCGGTGCCGCTTGCGGATCGGATTGGCGCAGACGCAATCCTGGCAACGGATCCGGATTCTGACCGGCTCGGCGTTGCCGTGCGCAAAAAGGATGGAGCGTTCGATGTTCTGACGGGCAACCAGATCGGCAGCCTGCTGCTTCATTATCTGCTTTCGGCACGCAAGGAAAAAGGGACGCTGCCTGAAAACGGCATAGTTGCAAAATCGCTTGTGAGTACGCGCATGGCGGATGCAATCTGCGCGCGGTTCGGCGTTGCCTGCAAGGATGTGCCGACGGGTTTCCGCTTTATTTCCGAAGTAATCGACCGCTGTGAACGCACCGGCGAGCAGACATTCCTGTTCGGCTTTGAGGAGAGCTACGGCTTCCTGTCGGGGAGCTTCGCCCGGGACAAAGATGCGATCTGTGCGGCAATGCTTGTTGCGGAGGCCTGTGTATATTACAAACAAAAGGGCATGACGCTTTATGATGTGCTCTGCGAAATGTACCATACATACGGCTATTACAAGGAATCCGTAAAATCCTACACGCTTGCGGGCAAGGATGGCATTGAATGCATTTGCGGCGCAATGGCGGCGCTGCGCGCAAATTGCCCAAAGGAGTTCGGCGGGATTGCCGTGGAAACATATGAAGACCTGCTTGCCGGAACATGTACACGAATGACGGATGGCGTGACGGAGCCTGCTTCGATGCAGGGGATCAATGTGCTGCGCTATTCTCTTGCGTGCGGCCCGTGGATTTGTGTGCGGCCCTCCGGAACAGAACCAAAGCTGAAGCTTTATATCGGGGCAAATGCGCCGGACGAAGCAGGCGTGGATGCGCTGCTGCAAACGCTTGCTACTGCTGCGGACCGGCTTCTTACAAAGCTGCTGCGCCTTAACTGAACAGGAAAACAAAATTTATTGATCAATTTTCAAAAAAGGGATTGACAT
>DCKB01000009.1 GCA_002320595.1 Christensenella sp. UBA1685 | reverse complement strand
GCCCCGTCACAATGGCAAGGTAGAGCGCAGCCACCGTGAGGATCCGCGTCGCTTCTACGACTCCCATCGCTTCTACTCGCTTGCCGACTTCGATGCTCAGCTCGCTGTGCATCGAAGAGCCTCCAATAACCGTCCTATGCGCCCTTTACAGTATTGCTCGCCCAACCTTTTCCTTCGTTGCTATACCGTCCAACATCTTTGACAAACCTCCAAAGCGCAAGAGATTTGACGAAAAAATTCAACGCATTCCCCCATAAACAACGCGCTTAATCGGTGACGTGCGCCGGGTTTTCATACAGGATGAGCGCTATGTGCTCAAGCGGCGCCTCCCCCGCATTTTCAATGCTGTGCGCGTGCCCGCTTTTGCACTGCATCATATCGCCGGCATGCAGGAGGTACTCCTCCCCCTCGTCCACGATTTTCGCCGTGCCGCTGAGAATATAATAGACCTCAAATTCCCCTTCATGGCTGTGGTAACCGATGGAGCAGCCCGGCGCGATTGTGTTCACCGCAAACAGCCTGCCTGCGCCGGCAGCATCCTTCGGGTCGAGAAAGATGCGGGAAAGGATCTCCCCCTTGCCGCCCATAACGGTCTGCCACACCGTTGCAGCCTGATCTTCCTTTTTGATATACATGGTGTTCCCTCCTGTTCTTTGGGTTGTTGGTTCCCCCGCTCAAAGGCTGTCGCGCAGGATCGTTTCCCGGAGCAGAGGGATGCTCATTTCCGGACTTACGGTTTCCGCGCTGCGGATGGCCACGCTGCCCGCCGCAAGCGCAAGGTTAAGCGTTTCCTCCGGCGGGAGGGCGTGCACATGGCCGTAAATCGTTGCGGCGGTAAAGGCATCCCCCGCGCCCGTAGCGTTTTCCATGCGCGCAATGGGGCGAAGTTTTGCGCGAAGGAACAGGCCGCTGGCGTCGCCGTAACAGCAACCCTCCGGCCCAAGCGTTACATACACGCGGCGGCAGCCTTTTTCAAGCAGCCGGGCGATGGCCGGTTTCAGCGCGGCATCCTCCTCCGCATCCAGTTCCGCGAGGATGGAAAGCTCCATGCGGTTGGGCTTCACGGTGTGGAAGCGCCCCACATGCGGCAGGAGCTTTCTTGCATATGCGGTGGAAACCGGATCGACAAACACGGGCGTTTCTCCCGCAAGCGCAAGCAGGCGGAGGATCGTCTCCTCCGGCAGACTTGGGTCGCAGGCGATGGCTGCGGCGCCGCGCAGAAGCGGCGCACGTTCCGCAAGGTACGCCTCCGGGAGCTGCGCCAGAATGGACATGTCCGATACTGCGACGAGCATCTCCCCGGAAGGCTCCAGCACCGTCATATATGTGCTTGAGGCAGCGTCCGGCAGCACAAGGACGTTTGACACATCCATGCCCGCCGCTGCGCTGCGCGCAAGAATCAGCCGGCCGAACACATCGCCGCCCACGGCGCTCACAAGCTGCGCATCAAGCCCAAGGCGCGCCGCATTTTCAAGGATGTTGCGCGTTACGCCGCCCACGGAAACGCGCATTGTGCCGGGGTTGGAATCCCTGAGGTTCACCGCGGCGCGGCTTCTGCCGTGAATGTCCGCGTTTGCGGCGCCCACGCCGACGATATAGGGGGAAGGAGTCATGGAAAGCCTCCAGCGAATCGAAATTGCCAAATTGTATCAATTATTATACCAGCCCCGCTGCCCCGCCGCAATGTCTCCCTGGGCCGGCAACGGAGACCCCTTGAAAGGGGCGGAGCCGAGCGTCCGCTGCACTGCGGGAATAAGACAATCCTCAGTCGCCTGCGGCGACAGCTCCTTTCAAAAGGAGCCTTTTTACCAAAAGCCCCCTTTACAAAAGGGGGTGGGGGTGGCAGCGGCGAAGCCGCTGACGGGGGATTGCTCGTATCAGCGCGACCCTTCGCGCACTGTGGGCAACGAACACAGCGCAAAGGGGGGATTTTTGTCCTGATGCTGTATACTCCGTCAATTACCGGCTTCCTCTGTAACTTCCTCGATCCGAAGCTCGCCTTCCATGTCCTTGCCGGATGCCTCATCATAATTCACATCGATATGCACATGCCAGAGCGTGCCGTCCGCCGCACGGACCCGGGCGTAATATCCGCCGCATTCCACATCGCCGCCATTGTAGACTTTACCATAGGAGATATAAGCAGGCGCCGGACCTTCGGTAAAGGCGTAATCCGGGCCAATCTTTTCCTGCCAGAGCGCGCTCGCAGAGATTTCCGCCGTCTTTTGTGCGATGTATTCCTGCAAATATGCCGCCGCGCGCTGCACAGCTTCCCAGTAGGCGCGCCGCTCTGCCGTCTGCTTCGTGTCAAGCGTGAGCGTCACGTTTGTGAAGTGCGCGTCTGCATCCGCATCGCCCGTCAAATCCCAAATCTCACCGTTTGAAAGTGCAATGCGGCAGGAATACACCGCATGCGCCTTTTCTGCATTGTTGAAAACAACCTCTCCGGATTTGGTGATGGTTGCGTTTTCCCCTTCCCCAAAATCATAATAGCTGGAACGGAGAACGTCATAATACGCGTCCGGCTCAAGGTAGAACGTGTCGTTTGCGTTGAAAACGCCGGCGCCGAACTCGCCTGCGTCCGCAACGAGCGCGTCGTATTTTTCCCGCGCAAGCTCCTCTGTCCACAGTGCGCGGCCTTCGGTCAGCTCCTGCCATTGCGGCGTGCTTTTTAGGGATTCCTCCAGTGCGGCAAGGCGGGTTTCATAAATCAATTCCGCCTGCTTTGCGGCGCGGTTGCTAGAGATAGTTGTGCC
Organism: Christensenella sp. UBA1685; assembly: GCA_002320595.1. Taxonomy (GTDB): domain Bacteria; phylum Bacillota; class Clostridia; order Christensenellales; family CAG-138; genus UBA1685. Next base: position 16,720 of record DCKB01000009.1, on the reverse strand, counting down.
CACGTACAGCGCGAGAATTGCCACGTTGATGGAGATCGCCCAAACCGCCCACTTGCGCTGCACACGGCGGAATTCCTCCACGCTTTCCCAATAGTGGTGTTTCCATGCGAACTCGTTGCCGTGCGCGCCGAGATAAAAGGAATAAAAGAATCCGATGATGGGCACGAAACACCAGAGCGCCTGATACACATGGTTGGCAAGGCCCCAGATTACGGGCATCAGAAATGCGCCCCAGTTCCACTTTTCCTTGAGTTCAAACGGAACCTGGTTGCAGCGGTCGCCCATGCCGGAATTGTTGATCTCCTTCGGGCAGGGCGGCGGTGTGGGGTGCGGCCGGTAAGCTGCGGCCTCCCGGACGCGCGCAGCGAGGGCGGTGACATCCGAAACGCCGTTTGGATCAAGCCTCCCCAGCACCGCATACGCGTTTTCAGCGGTTTCATGCTGTGTGCGCGCAGCATCCCGCCGGGCTTCCACGATGGATGGAATCGCGCCGGGCGTGCGCTGCATGGTCAGAATTTCATCAATGGAAAACGAAAGTTCCCGCAGCGTTGCAACCGCCTGCAGCATCTCCACGTCCGGTTCGGAAAACTCGCTGTATTCCCGGCCGTTGCGCCATTCTCCCTTGGGCGCAATCAGCCCTTTTTGCATATAGAAACGCACGGTGCGCTCGGTGAGCCCCGTCCGTTCGCATACCTCTTTGATTTTCATATGCGGCCCCCTTTCCTGCCCTTATCTTACATTCTGACGTAAGGGAAGTTGCAAGCGTTTTTTATTTCCAGCGGATGCGTACCATTGGCTAACAAGGGCGCATACAGCCTTGACCGGCGCGCATTGCCCACAGCATTGGCCAGGTTGCTGCGGGATAAGGGCAATCCTCAGCCGCCTGCGGCGACAGCTCCTTTTAGAAAGGAGCCTTTTTTGTTTACCGCTTTCCAAAAGCCCCCATTTTGAAAGGGGGTGGCAGCGGCGCGAGCCGCTGACGGGGGATTGCCGTATTAGTGCGCCCTTTGCGAATTGTGGGCAATCAATGCGGCCTTGCCGGGGGATTGCCCGTACCAGCGCGACCTTTGCGCACTACGAGCAGCATCGCATCCGCTCACTCCTCCTGCAAATACTTTTCCAGCTTGCGCTTGATGCGCTGCAGCGCGTTGTCCACGGTTTTTGTTCCGCGGCCGAGCATCGCTGCGATCTGCTGGTAAGAGTAGTCATCCATGAACAGATCGAGCACCTGCTTTTCAAGCGGCGTCAGCAGCTTTTCGATGCTGCTGAGGATCCGCTCCATATTTTCTTTGGAAATAAACGCATCCTCCGGACTTTCGGTGCGCACCGTTGCCATGGTATCAAGCAGCGTGCGTTCTTTTTCCTCCTCAGAATAGGCGCTGCCATAGAAGGAAACATAGGTGTTGAGCGGCGCGTGTTTTTTGCGCGTTGCACTTTTGATGGCCGTGATGAGCTGGCGCACAATGCACATTTCCGCAAACGAACGGAAGCCGGCATTGTGATCCGGCGTATAATCGCGGATGGCCTTGTAAAGGCCGATCATCCCCTCCTGCACCAGATCCTCCCGGTCCGCGCCGATGAGAAAGTATGGCCGCGCTTTCATGCGAACTACGTTTTTATACCGTTCGTAAAGCGCTTCGTCCGCCCGCGTATCCCCCGCGTGGGAACGCGCGACGAGCGCTTCGTCCGTCATGCTCAAATAATCGACTTCTTCGCGCATGTCGTTCCCTCCGTTTCAAAAAGGGGCGGCTTGCGCCGCCCGACTGTCCTTCATTTTTTTGCAGCCGCCTTGTCCTGGCGGCGCTTTTCAAACATCAGCACCGCTGCCGCAACGGAAGCGTTGAGCGAATCAAGCGTGCCGTACATGGGAATGGATACCATGAAATCGCACGATTCGCGAACCAACCGGCTGATGCCCTCGCCTTCGCTGCCGATCACAAGCGCAAGCGCGCCTTCAAGCTTTGCCTCCGCCATGGGCGTTCCGCCCATATCCGCACCCGCGATCCAGAGCCCTTCGTCCTTGAGGCGGGCAATCGCGCCGGAAAGGTTCGCAACGCGCGCCACCTTGCAATATTCCACCGCGCCTGCGGAAGCCTTGCAGGCTGCCGCCGTAACGGAAACCGCGCGCCGCTTGGGCAGGATCACGCCGTGTGCGCCCGCGCAGACGGCGCTGCGGATGATGGAGCCAAGGTTGTGCGGATCTTCAATGCCGTCGAGCAGGATGAGGAAGGGGCGCTCGCCCTTGGCCTTTGCGGCGTCGAGCATATCGGAAATTTCGCAGTATTCCACGCCCGGAACCTGCGCCACAATGCCCTGATGGTTGCCGGTTTTGCCGCCGTGGCCAAAGGGCATACAAAGCTCGTCCAGTTTTTCCCGGCCGACTTCATCCACCCGGAGGTTGCGGTCCCGCGCCAGGGACACGATCTCGCGGAGGGAGCCGTCCGGCTCGCGGGAAACGAGGATGCGGTCAATGCTGCGGCCGCTCTTGATGGCCTCGCGCACGGCGTTGCGCCCCATCACAAGGTAGGGCAGCTCATCCGCACGTGCGTTCGGCGCATCCGCAGGGCTTTCCACGCTTTTGCGCTCTGGCTCGGCCGTCTTCTTTTCATAGGGCTGCTTGCCATATCGCGTGCGCACGCCCGTTTCACCTTGGCTTTTTTTGCTGTAAGGCTGCTTGCCGCAGGCGCGCGGCGCATCGCCTTCCTCGCTGCCGTAGCGCTTTTTGTAGTATGGCTTTTCATCGCCTTCATAGCGCTTCCTGCCGGAATCCTTGTCGCCATCCTCCCGGCGCTTGCTGCCATAAGGCCTGTTTCCCGCATCGCCTTTTTTGTAAGGTTTATCGCCGTAGCTCTTTTTTTCGTAGGCGCCGCCCCTGGAGGTTCCATAGGAGCGTCCCTCCCGGAACACGGGCTGCCCGTCCTGAAAGCGCACCGGCGTTTCGCCGTTCTGTTCGCGCCCGCGGCGCTTGTTGTCATATGCCATGCTGATCCTCTTTCCGCCGCAATCCGGCTGTGTCAGTTCTCGTTGTAAATGTTCTGAAGCACCCAGCTAAGGATTGCCTCATCCTCCGCGCCGTCTGATGCAAGCACCGTAAGCGCTTCGGAACGTTTGCGCATTTCCGCCTGTTTGCCGCAGCTCATCTTCCCTTCGGAGCATGCGCCGGATACGCATGCGGGGCCGGCGTGCCCGAACAGCTCCGGCGCCTCCCGGCGCACGAGCCCCAGCATGCACCAGGCAAGGCGGCGAATTTCCCACTGCGCCCGGCTGCAGCAGCGCAGGGAGAAGAAATGCAGAAGCTCCCGCGCGTTCATGGTGAACACCATGCGCGTTTCCGCAGCGTTGGGCAGCACAAAGCGCGCGTCCTCCGCGGGGATGCCCGCTGCAAGCCATTCGCCGTAAAAGTTCCAGATGGCGTCCATCTGCGCCTCAAACCGCGCAACGGCTTCTTCGCCCAGCGCTGCGACGGAAGGCGGCACAAGATAGGCTCCGCCGTTCTGCTTCACATAACGCTGGGATTGCACGGAAAAGCTTGCGACCCTGTGCCGCGTGATCTGCGCAAGGAGCGCACGGGAAACGCCTTCTGCGCCGAAGGTGAACGACGCATGCTCAAACGGCGAAAGGTGGCCCAAGGAGGCGAGCTTTTCCACAAACTGCGGCGCGCGTCCGCGGACGCCTTCCCGGAGGGAGAGGATGTCGCTGTCGCTGTAGCAAAGCCGGCCGGCAAGCGCGATGGCGGTGACGGGGTCCGGCGTGTGGGAAAGCAGGCGGACGTTGAGCTGGGTTTCGGGCATGGGAACCTCCTTTGGAAAAGAATGGTTTATGGGAATCAAAAGTTATTTTGCAGCAGAAACGCAAAGCGCCGGCAGAGGAAGCTGGCGCCGCATCAATTGCCGGCTTCTTCCGCGAGCGCCGCGCGCACGAGCGCAGTGAGGCGTGCATCCTGCCCGGAAAGGTAAAGGTAACCAAGGAGCGCTTCAAGCCCCGTGGCTGCGCGGTAATCCGCGATGCGCGCGTTCTTCGGCACGGTGCCCATGTGCGCGTTGCGGCCGCGCTTGAACACGGCGAGCTCCTCCTCGTTCAGAAGCGGTTCAACGCGGCGGAACGCCTCCGCCTGCGCTGCAGCGCAAACACGCTTTGCGGCCTGCATATGCATGCCGTGGGCGGTTGCATCCGAACGCTCCAAAAGCAGCGTGCGCACAAAAAGATCGTACACCGTATCCCCGATGTACGCGAGCACAAGCGGGCTCATCTGCCGCGGATCGCGGCGGCGAAGCTCCGGCAAACCGGCCGACACAAGCGAAAGCAGGCCGCCGGGATTCAAGGTTTCATTTGCATACTCCATCAAGTTTATTATAAGCGCGCTCACCCTATTTTACAAGAAATTCCGCTGACTTCTCCCGATTTCCCGCGATTTGGGCAAGCCCGCCCATGCTGATGCGCTCGAGGAAGGCCGCGATTTCCTCCGGCGCGTCCTGCATGCCGGAAAGCACCCAGCCCCGGATCACTGCGGCGCTCCCCTGTGAGAAAAACGCATACATCCGCTCAAGCTCCCGTTCCCCCGCATGCGGGACGATGCTCCGCCAGAGCGCCATGCTTTCCACACGCGCGATGTTGAGCACCCGCTCAAGGAATTCCCGATCGCCGTATTCGCTGAAGATCACACGGCAAAGCGCTCCGTTTTCGCGGATGGAACTGCAGATATCGGTCAGGATGCGCCGGAGGCTGCCCGAAGAAAGCCCGCCCGCGATGGAACGCCGGATGGATTCAAACAATTCGTTTTCAATGCGCGCAAGCAGATCGTACGGATCGGCATAATGCGCGTAAAAGGTGGCGCGGTTTACCTCCGCCCGCTCGCAGATCTCCGTCACCGTGATGCGGGTGATGGGCCGCTCCAGCATAAGCGAAAGCAATGCCTGCTTTAATACCATGCGCGTATAGCGCACGCGGCGGTCGCTCTTCATGGGCGTGTCCTCCTTGGATTTACAATATGGCGCGCCTGCTACAAAACGTTCACATTGATAACCGACACCGTGCGGCGGATATGTCGGCTATCTTGCGTTCGCCGCGGATTTGGCGGTTGAGCGCGCGATATACCGTTAGTATAATTATATCAGGAAAGATATTCAACACCATGTTGCATAATTGCATCGCCAAGCGTCATACTGGCATCAAAGCGATTCATTCTATTTTTAAGGCGAGGTGTGCAAGATGGAACGGCTGTATCTTTTGACGGGCGCCGCAGGCAATTTAGGCAACAACGTGGCGCATGAACTGGTTTCCCGGGGCGCGCTGGTGCGCGCGCTCGTTTTGCCGGGGGACAAGGCAGCGAAGCTCCTTCCGAAGGAATTGGAGCTGTTTGAGGGCGATGTGCTGGACTGCGCATCCCTGCGCGGGTTCTTTGAAGCGCCTCCGGAAACGGAGCTTTACGTGATCCACTGTGCGGGGATTGTTTCAATCGGCTGGAACTACAACAAGCGCGTGCATGCGGTAAACGTGGAGGGCACACGCAACGTGGTGGCGCAATGCGTTGCATCGCATGTGAAAAAACTGGTGTATGTGAGCTCTGTACACGCTCTGCCCGAGCTGCCGCACGGGCAGATCATCACCGAGGTGGACGATTTCGACCCGGCGAAGATCAAGGGCTTTTATGGAAAAACAAAAGCGGAGGCTTCGCAGATTGTGCTGCGTGCCGTGCGGGAAGAAGGGCTTGACGCTTCCATCGTGTTCCCGGGCGGGCTTTGCGGCCCGAACGACCTTGCGGGCGGCAACGTTACGCAGCTTCTCATCGACGCATGCCGGGGGAGGCTGCCTGCGGGCGTGAACGGCGGGTACGATTTTGTTGATGTGCGCGATGTTGCCTCGGGCATCGCCAACTGCTGCACGATGGGCAAAAAGGGCGAAGGCTACATTCTGGCCAACCGCTATATTTCCGTGCGCGAGCTGCTGCACTGCGTGCATGAGCAGGCCGGCACGCGCGAGGTGCGCCGCATGCTTCCAACATGGGTTGCGTGCATGGCGCTGCCGTTCTTCAGCCTTGGCACGGCCATAACAAAGCGCAAACCGCTGTTTACGCGGTATTCGCTTTATACGCTCCGCAGCAATTCGGCGTTTTCCCACGAGAAGGCGGCAAAGGAACTTGGTTTCCGGACGCGCCCTTTCCGCGAGACCATCGCAGATGCGCTTGCATGGCTTCGCAGCGAGGGGAAAGTATAACCCGGCAAAGCGCATATACATTTGCAGAAAACCGCAGGCGGCCGCTTGGCCCGCCCGCGGTTTTTCGCGTTTTTCCGCAAGTGAATATACCGGGTGTATGCGCATACATCCAAATGTGTAAAATCCGTTTCTGCGCCATGTTAATTCTGTGGACAAGAATGGCAAAACGCACACAATGCACCAAATTGGGGTGTGGATAACTCTGTGGAAGGTGTGGATAGTTCCGCTTTATCAAGGCGAATATTCAAAAATTCCTGCATGCGGACATGCAATGTCTATGCAGGGACAAGCACGAAAAAGGCATGAAAAAGGCGTGGAAGTGGTGCATGGCTGTGTTATAAGCGGCTCTTTTTTCAAATATAATCACCATGAGGTGATTTTATGGGGAAGCGGAAGGCAAATGCGCGGCTCAGGCACGCGTGCAACACACTGCTGATGGGGATACTTGTGTGTATCGTAGGCGTATTTGGCGCGCGGATGTTGGGAAGCGGTGCTCCGGCGGCGGAGGGGCCCGGCGCGGAGGCGGCCGGCGCGGAGACGCCCGCGCATGCTTACACGGTTGTGGTGGATGCGGGGCATGGGGGCGTTGACGGCGGCGCGGTGGGAAGCAAAACGGGCGTTGTGGAGGCCGGGCTGAACCTGACCGTGGCTTTTGCGGTGCGGGATGCGCTTGAGGCGGAGGGGATCAATGTGCTCATGACGCGCACGGATGAGGATGCGCTTGCGGATACGAAACAGGGCGATATGCAGGCCCGGCGGAAGCTCATGAACACAGAAGGCGTGGATCTTGTCGTGAGCGTGCACATGAACCGCTTTACGGACCCATCCATCTCAGGGCCGATGGCGTTTTACATGAAGGGCTCGGCGGAGGGCCAACGCCTTGCGGAGCGTGTGATCGCATCCGTTTGCGAGGCCGTGGGGCGGCCGGTGCGCAGCGCCAACCCCGGGGATTATTTCGTGATCCGTGAAAGCCCTGCGCCATCGGTGCTCGTGGAATGCGGCTTTCTTTCCAATGCGGAGGATGAGGCGCTCCTGCAAACGGAAGCGCACCAGCAGAAACTGGCGCGCGGGATTGTGGAAGGGATTCTTGCCTATTTGGCGGAGGGCTCCGGAGCGAGTGCAAGCCCGGGCACGGCGTTGAGCGAAAGCGGGGAACGCTGACCGGCCATGAGCGCATAATGCCCGGCACAGGCGATCATCGCGGCATTGTCCGTGCAGAAGCGGAACTCCGGGCAACAAAAGCGCAGCCCCGCGGCTTCCGCACGCTGCTGCATGGCGCCGCGCAGCGCCCGGTTTGCGGAAACGCCGCCCGCGAGCGCAAGCGTGCCCAGGCCGCTTTCCACGGCGGCGCGCACCGATTTTTCCGCAAGCGTCTCCACCACTGCATGCTGGAAGGAGGCGGCCACATCCGCCGGGTTGAGCGTTTCACCGCGCTGCCCGGCCGTATGCACAAGGTTGATGACAGCCGTCTTCAGCCCGGAAAAGCTGAAATCGAAAGTGGGCTTATCGTTGAAGCCTGCATGCAGGCGGAACGCCTGCGGGTCGCCCTTGCGCGCAAGCGCTTCGAGCGCCGGGCCGCCGGGGTAACCGAGGCCGAGCACGCGGGCGACCTTGTCGAACGCTTCGCCCGCAGCGTCATCCCGCGTGCGGCCGAGGAGCGTGAAGGAACAATAGTCTTCCACGCGCACGATGTGGCTGTGCCCGCCGGAGGCCACGAGGCACACGAACGGCGGCTTTAAATCCGGGTAGGTCAAATAGTTTGCGGCGATGTGGCCGGCGATGTGATTCACGCCCACAAAGGGTTTTCCCACAGCAAGCGCAAGCCCCTTGGCATAGCTTACGCCCACGAGCAGCGCACCCACAAGCCCGGGGCCGCAGGTGACGGCGATGGCGTCGATCTCATGGATGGACACGCCTGCTTCGTGCAGCGCGGCTTCCGTTACCGCCCCCACCTTTTCCACATGGCTGCGCGAGGCAAGCTCCGGCACGACTCCGCCGTATTTCCGGTGCAGCGGGATCTGGGTATACACCGTCATGGCGCGCACATCCCGCGCGCCTGCAAGCACGGCTGCAGCCGTTTCGTCGCAGGAGCTTTCGATGGCGAGCAGGAGCGGCGCTTCGCTTTTTTGGTAGGCCAGCACGCCGGCGCGGGCCAAATCTTCATATTTCATGGGCATCGTTCCTCTGTTGTTGCATTTGGGTTGATGATATTCGTTGCGCGGAGGGAATCAGGCAATCCTCAGTCGCCTGCGACGACCGCTCCTTTAAAAAGGAGCATTTTGGTTTAATGCTTTCCCCAAAGCCCCCTTTATAAAGGGGGTGGCAGCGGCGTACCACTGATGGGGGATTGTCATATCAGCGCGACCATTGCGAATTGCGGGCAATACCCGCAGCCTTTACGGGAGACTGCCAACGTAAAGCATCAACGCGCCCCGTGCTTCCTGTTCCGACTGCCCACAATCGCCGCCGCAAGCAGCGCGCCGAACGCGGCCAGGAAAATGAGGCCGAACTTTACCACAATGTCGTAGAAAAGCTGCTGCGGGCAGATGCGGATCATGCGATCCGTGCGGTAGGAAAGAATCCAGAGGTCGTTATCAAAAAACAGGTAATGGAAATTGATCCAGAAACTGTTGAAATCCACCGCTACCCAAATGCCCAGCGCCGCCACAATTGCGCCGAAGAAAACGCTTGCGCGGAGGTATCCTTTGGAAAGTGTGCGCAGGCGCGCCCCTTTCGGCAGCAGCGCGCACGCGCCGAGGAGGAGCAGCGCTGCCGCAGGCACTCCGAAATCGCGTACGCTGCGCCAGGCCTGATAAAGCTCCCGCACATCAATCATGTGTAGCGTTTCGCGCTCGTTGTACATCGAGACGGGGATGCCGTTTTCCATAACGGTGAGGTCGATGGAAGCAACATCGCCTTCCATGTAATCAATAAGCTGCATCAGTGCGGCGGTAATATCCTTTGTGGGGATGCCGATCTCCCCTGCCGTGCCATATGCTTCATAGCGGGCGGCGAACCACGTTTCGTCGTGCATCACGAGCTGGAGCGCCGTGAACAGCAGCGATACGATCAGCAACAATGACGCGAGAAACGCGAGCGCCGCAGCCAGCTTCGGCATGGGCTTTGTTTGATTCATAACGTTTATTTCTCATCCTCCGTAAAGCAGCTTATCAGCGCGAATGCAAGCCCGAGCCCGCCGATAATCCAGCTGATCGGGGAACGCGTAAGCACGGCAAGCAGAATCCCGAAAAGAAGGAGCGCAACGCCGCTTATCACGAGGTTCTCTTTTTTCAGCTTCATAAAAACCTTCCTTTCGTTTTTCAGACTTCTTCATCCTCTGTGGGAATCGCGCCGAGCGCGCGGTCAAGCGCTTCCACCGCATCGTCAAAAAGGTCTGGGCAATCCCGCGTAAGCAGGCGTGCAACGCGTTCGCGCGGGAGCGCTGCAAGCGCCCGGAGCGCGGAAAACAGCACGAGGCCATGGTCGCTTGCAAGGTCCCCTGCCATTTCGCCCGGCACTTGCGCAGCCTGCGCGCCGAGCGCGTCATACCGCAACTGCGCGCGCGCACAGAGGATGCGGCGGCCGAAGAGCGTCATGCGGTAGGTTTCTGCAGAGGCGCTCGCCGCTTCAAGGCTCGTTTCCACAACGAAAAGCGAAGCGTCCGCTGCGTCATCCCCTGCGCCGGGCGCGAGGCTGCACATGGGTGCAACGGCAAAAAATCCGGCGGAGATTACGCGGGTGCGCGGGTCCCGGTTCACGCCGCCGAACATGCCAAAGGGGCGCAGCGGCACGCCGGTGACGCCGGTTTCCTCCTGAAGCTCGCGCGCGGCCGCGTCAACAAGCTCTTCCTCCATTTCAACAAAGCCGCCGGGAAGCGCCCATGTGCCGAGGTAGGGATGGTTGCCGCGGCGAATGAGCAGCACGGCAAGATCGCACTCGCCCTCCGTGCGGAGCATGGTGAACACCGCCATATCCACCGTAACGGAGGGGTGGCGGTATTTGTCAGGATCATACCTGGCGAGGAATTCTTCCAGCGTGAGGCCGTTTTTGTCTCTGAGCTGTTTCATTCAAGTCCTCCTTTGAGGCGGTTTACGGCGGCTTCGCATATACCGCCGCTTATAAGTATAACATACCATGCGGCACGCGTCATATACATGATTTAGAAGAAAGAAGGGGGATTGCGGCATGAACGCGAAGGAAACAGAGCGCATCATTGCTTTTCACGGCATGCGGAGGGGAGCGGCGCATGTGCGGACCGGCGCGGACGGAACGCATGTTGCGCTCACGCTGCGCCCCGGCACGCGTGCGGGAGCGCCCATGCCAACGGCAGCCTGCCTTGCCGGGGTGGACGGAAAAACGGTGCGCATTGCGCTTACAGACGGCGTGGGGCAGACGCCGCTTAGCATCGACCCCGCGGTGATTCTCCTCATCGCGGATGCGCCGCAAGGCGAGGCATTTTGCGCGGAAGGCGCGCGCGGCACGCTGGACCGCCGCGCTGTTGAGATGCTGAAGCGGCCTATGCGCGCGCTCCGGCAAGCCGGGCAGCAGAGTTCCGAAGCGCCGCAGGAGGAGGGAAAGCTGAAGGAAATGCCAGACATGGTAAAACAAAAGCCGGAGCACATGGAAGCATCCGTTCCGGCAGCGAGCCATGCTCCCGGCGCACAGGCCGTCGTTTCGGAAGCAGAACCAGAGGGGAACCACGGCAATTTCCAAGCTCAGCCCGCACGGCCCCGGCCGACGGCGGACGGGCGGACCGGCGGAAAAAAACAGCCGCCATCCTCAGGGCAAAAACCGCCGCAGCCGCGTTCCGAAGCGCTCTTGGGCATCCTTTCCAAAGCAAACGAACTGTTTCCGCCCGGGGGCGGAGAGGGGGGCGCAGAGGCGCATTTTGCCTCTGATGAACCGCTGCGGGGCGCATTTATGCCGCGTCCGCTTGCCGCACAGGCGGCGGGGAACCGCAAGCGTCCCGGGGGTACCATTCGCGCAGGCACAGTGGCCGCATCGAATGGAGAACATGCCGCCTATGGTGCGGCGCCCCCGCGCGACACGCAATGGAGCGACGCTGTGCGCGAACTGAGCCGGCCGGAGGAAGCGCCGAAACCTTCCGGCGTAGGCATGGCGGAGGCGGCAGGAAGCCTTTTCCCGGAGGCATTTCCGGGCATATCGTGGCGGCGCGTGCGGTATCCCGGGACGCGGAGATATTATCTTGAGGGCGTGGGGCTTGTGAACGGGGGGCGCTGCATCATTTATGCGCTGCCGGGCGAAAACTATCCTGCGCAGCCTTACCGTGCCCGTGGGTTTACGCGTTTCGTGCGGGATGTAAACGGCAATGGGTATTGGGTGAAGGTGAAGCGCACCAATAACAACGGCTAAGAGCGCTTTGTTTCTTTAATAATGAGGTTCCCTGCGAGGATGCGGCCGCCTTTGCGCTGCGCAGGCTGTCCGCAGTTCGCAATGGATGTGAAGATACGGCAATCAACCGTCAAGTTTGTTGTAATTGCCCACAGTTCGCAATGGTCGCACCGCGTTGCCGCAGGAGCGGCTTCCTTGCGCTTCCTTGCTCACTGGGCTTCCGCCTCGCTGCATCCCGCACTGCTCTCGCTCGGCTCCGCCCCCCTTTTGAAAGGAGCTGCCGCGGAGGCGGCTGAGGATTGTCTTATTCCCGCAAAGGCTGTGGAGATGCGGAAAAGCGTCTCCCACCGCTGAATTTTTGCCAAACCACCACATCTATGGCCTTGCTGCGCACGCGGGTACAAGCCGGCAAAAGCGGGAGAAAAAGCAAGAAGTTTTCGCTGTTTTCCTTGACATTCGGGCGCGCGTGTGCTAAATTAAGTAAGCAACCCCCGTCAGGGGGGTTTATTTAGGTTCGCAATCCATAAACGGTTCGCCGTTGGATACTGAGGAGGAAATCAATCATGCGCGTTAAGATCACGTTGGCCTGCAGCGAGTGCAAGCAGAGGAATTACAATACCTTCAAGAACAAGAAGAACGATCCCGACCGCCTGGAGTTCAGCAAGTACTGCCGTTTCTGCCGTAAGCATACCGTGCACAAAGAAGCGAAGTAACCTAGGAGAATAACGATGGCGAACGAGAAGAACGAAAAGAAGGAAGTCGCCAAGAAGAAGGCGAAGGGTCCCGGGCTGTTTGCCCGGATCGGCAAATTCTTCCGCGAGGTGTTCGGCGAGGTAAAGAAACTTTCCTGGCCCACCAAAAAGGAACTTGCTTCCTATACCCTTACGGTCCTTGCGTTCATCGTGCTGATGAGCATCGTGATCGGCGTGCTTGATTTCGTGTTCGGCAAGGGGCTGTCGCTCCTGGGCACGCTTTGAGCCACGGCCTGACAGGAGCTGCCATGTCCGAGGAAGCCAAATGGTATGTCGTCCATACCTATTCCGGGTATGAGAACAAAGTAAAGGAAGACCTTGAAAAAACTGTGGAAAACCGCAACCTGCAGGATATGATCCTGGAGGTGAAGTATCCCACGGAGGAAGTCGTTGAGATTAAGGACGCAAAGCGCAAGGTCGTCCAGCGGAAGGTTTACCCGGGCTATGTAATGATCAAAATGATCATGAACGACAAAACCTGGTATGTCGTGCGCAATACGCGCGGCGTGACGGGCTTTGTCGGCCCAGGATCCAAGCCGATCCCGCTTACGGATGAAGAAGTCACGGCCATGGGTGTGGAGCACATCCCCATCGAGCTGGACATCGCCGTGGGCGAAAGCGTGCGCGTCGTTTCCGGACCGCTGGAAAACTTCATCGGCACCGTGGAAGCGCTCGATCCAGAGCGCCAGAAGGTGAAGCTTGTGGTTTCCATGTTCGGCCGCAACACGCCCGTGGAACTCGACTACATTCAGGTGCAGAAGCTCTGATAGAAAGGATGCATCTGCACACCCCCTGCGGAATGGGTTCCGCAGCCAATTTCGGTATTGAGCCCGCGAGGGCTTTGATACGGTGGGAGGCTTGAAAAAGCCGATCGCACCACATTTTATTCAGGAGGAAAACTTCAATGGCAAAGAAGATCACAGGGTATGTGAAGCTTCAGATTCCTGCCGGCAAAGCAACGCCGGCGCCGCCGGTCGGCCCTGCGCTGGGTCAGCACGGCGTAAACATCATGGGCTTCTGCAAGGAGTTCAACGAGCGCACCGCTAAGCAGGCGGGCCTGGTGATCCCGGTTGTTATCACCGTGTATCAGGATCGTTCCTTCACCTTCATCACCAAGACGCCGCCCGCGGCCGTCCTGATCAAGAAGGCTTGCAGCATCGAGAGCGCTTCCGGCCGCCCGAACACCCAGAAGGTTGCCAACATCACCAAGGCGCAGGTTCGCGAAATTGCGGAGCTGAAAATGCCGGACCTGAACGCCGCAAGCGTTGAGGCCGCGATGAGCATGGTGGCAGGCACAGCCCGCAGCATGGGCATCGCCGTTGTGGACTAAGGGGGAAATGAAGCATGAAGCATGGTAAGAAATATCAGGACAGCGTTAAGCTGATCGACAAGCAGAAACTTTATGATCCCCGCGAGGGCATTGAAGCCGTTCTTTCCACCGCGAAGGCCAAGTTCGACGAAACCGTCGAAGCTTCCATCCGCTTGGGTGTTGACCCGCGCCATGCAGACCAGCAGGTTCGCGGCACCGTGGTTCTCCCCCATGGTACCGGTAAGACCGTCCGCGTGCTCGTGTTCGCCAAGGGCGACAAGGCCAAGGAAGCACAGGATGCCGGCGCCGATTTCGTGGGTGACGATGATCTCGTGAAGAAGATTCAGACCGAGAGCTGGTTTGGCTTCGATGTTTGCGTTGCGACGCCGGACATGATGGGTACTATCGGCCGCATCGCCCGCATCCTCGGACCCAAAGGCCTCATGCCGAACCCGAAGAGCGGCACGGTTACGATGGATGTCGCCAAGGCCGTTGCGGACATCAAAGCCGGTAAGGTTGAGTACCGCGTTGACAAGACCGCCATCGTGCACGTTCCCGTCGGCAAGGTTTCCTTTGGCGCAGACAAGCTCACCGAGAACCTCGCTTCCCTGATGGACGCGATCGTGAAGGCGAAGCCCGCGGCTGCAAAGGGTACCTACCTCAAGAGCGTGGTGCTTTCCACCACCATGGGCCCTGGCGTGAAGTTCAACGGCATGAAATTCCAATAAGCAAACGCACATGAGTTAAGGCGAGCCGCAAGGCTCGCCTTTGTTTATGGAAAAGCGGGAGGCCCGCTTTTCTCTCTTGTGCAGCAACATTCATTTACTTGCCGACGCGAACAACCTTCTTGCCGGATTTTGTTGTGCTGCTCTTGGAAGAAGACGGCTTTGTTGATGATTTTTTGGTGGATGCTTTCTTAGCCGAAGCCTTCTTGGTGGAGGACTTCTTCTTGGGTTTGTCCTCCTCCAGAGCCTCGCTGTCTCCAAAAACGTTCATTGCAAGGGAAGCAAGCCCGCCCAGATCCAAGCTGCCTTCCTCCTCCTTTTCATCGGAAGAGCCGCCCAAAAGGCCGCCCAGCAGGCCGCCGAGCGCGCTTGCCGTGCTTTTCTTTTTTTTTGCTGCTCTTTTTCTTTGCGGTGGGTTCGGAGCCGCTGAGCAGGGAGCCCAGCAGGTCGCCGAGGCCCGCGCCGTCATCGTCTTCCTCCTCATCTTCGGCCTTGCTGCTGCCGAGCTTGGAAAGCAGCAGCGGCGCCACTGCGGAGAGAATCGTCATCACCTGATCGGAAGAAATCCCGCTTCTTTCGGCGATGCTTGCAGCTTCGCGCTCCTTGCTGTCGCCAAGGATATGCGTGAGGATCTTTCCGCCGTCGGAAAGGTCCACATTCTGCAGAAAGCTTCCGATATCGGAGGTGTCATCCTTTGCGTGATCCTTGAGCGCCTTATTTAAAGAAGATGCGCCTGCCTTTGTGGAGGCGTTGTTCTTCATGCCAGTCAGCAGCAGGGGGAGCGCGGAATCCAGCACGCTGGAAACCTGGCTTTTTTTTGCGTCTGCACTTTTGCCCAAGGCAGATACGCCGTCCCCGGAAAGCATGCCCAGCAGGCTGGAAACATCTAAACTTGCCATACCATGCTCCTTTTACTCGGCACCCTCAATTTTCAATTCGCCCTCGATTTCGTGGTTCCGGGCGCAAAAAGCGCAGAGGGCGGTGCGGTTGGCTTCAATGGCATCGGTGACGCTGCCCGCATAAAGCGTATTAGAATTGGCAAGCGCCTGGCAATCCTCATCAATATGGTATTTCTTGCCGAAAGCAGTCCAGTACACGTCGCCTTCGATCAGGCTCTCCGCACTGGCCTTTTCTTCGGCGGAGATGGGATCGTAATCGATGGAAAGCGCGCCTGCAAGCACCATTGCGACGATTGCCACCACGGCAACGATGCGCTTTGTTTTTTTGTCGAGATCCTTATTTTTGAGCAGGATGACGATAAGCGGCAGGAAGCATGCGATGGCCATAATCAAACCGAGCTGGCTCCAAAGATAGAAGCCTACTTTGGTGCCTTCCTTCTTCATGGGTTTGATTCGGTTTGCCTTTTTCCAAAGCATGGCCGCAACGACAACACAGATAAGATCAATTACGATGCCGATAATGAGTGCGGTCATCAGGGAGATAGGTACATACAGCGTGCCATTGAGCAACAGGATACAAAGCACCTCGCAGGCGATGGCGATGGCCCAAAGCACAGCAGAGCCGATGCGCAGCCCGATCGTGCTGCCCCCCTTCACCGGCGCGGTGGTTTCGGACTGGTCTGCAGCCTTGCGGATAATCTTCTTGGGTTTCTTTTCTTCCATGGGAGTTCCTCCTGCAAATAGTATCAAAGATAAGGGGCATGAAGCCCAACAAGACCATTGTAAGCCTAGGTTTTACCATTGTCAACAGAAGGCGAAAAAGCTCGGTTCCTGTTTCATTTATAATTTATAATGAAAAAAGGCTTCGGGAAGCCGAAGCCTTTCAGGGAAAGCAGAGTTTATTCGACGATGCTGGAGACGACGCCGGAAGCAACCGTGCGGCCGCCTTCGCGGATAGCGAAGCGCAGTCCTTCATCCATTGCGATCGGCGTGATCAGCGTGATTTCCATGCGGATGTTGTCCCCAGGCATAACCATCTCAACGCCTTCAGGCAGTTTGATCGTGCCCGTTACGTCCGTCGTGCGGAAATAAAACTGCGGACGGTAGCCGCTGAAGAACGGCGTATGGCGGCCGCCTTCTTCCTTCGTCAGCACGTACACTTCGCTGTTGAAGTGCGTATGCGGATGGATCGAACCCGGCTTCGCCAGAACCTGACCGCGCTCGATGTCCGTGCGCTGCACGCCGCGCAGCAATACGCCGATGTTGTCGCCTGCGATCGCCTGATCAAGCAGCTTGCGGAACATTTCCACGCCCGTTACCACCGTGGAACGCTTTTCGGTCGTCAGACCAACGATCTCTACCGTATCCTGCACCTTCACCGTGCCGCGCTCAACACGTCCCGTCGCCACTGTGCCGCGCCCCGGAATCGAGAACACGTCTTCCACCGGCATAAGGAACGGTTTGTCAGCT
>DCKB01000033.1:16914-34239 GCA_002320595.1 Christensenella sp. UBA1685 | reverse complement strand
CAGTTCAACTGGTGGTTTTGATTGTGAACAGATTGTGCGCGGTTTGCGCCGTGGCGAATGTTTTGGTATAATGTCGGCATGAAAAAGCATGATGCCGAACAGGATGCATTTGAATACGGAGAATCCCCGGAGCGGGAGCGCAAAAAACGCATGAGCCCGCTGGGTTATGCGTTGCTTGCGCTTGCGCTGCTGCTCGGCGGCGCCTGCGCCGCCGCTTACGGCGCGCGCAACCTTCCCTTGCTGCCCGCGCGCATGACGGAAGCCATGGCGCGGCAGGAAACGCCGGAACCTTCCCCCTCGCCCGCGTCCGCACGCCCGGCTGAAACGGAAGTGCCGGCCGATTTGCCCGCGCAAACGCCGGACGCAGCGGAGTATGAGCGCACGGTCTTCGTGGTGGATGGCGTGCCGCTTGGCGTGCTTGCAAGCCGGGAAGCCGCTGAGTCGGCCGAGCGCGAGGCGCTCGCCTGGTTTGAGCTGCAGATTCTGGGCGGCGGCACGCTGGAAACCACCGTGGAAAATGAGATCACCTTTGAGTCCGCATCCATGTATCCGGAGGCGGAGGACATTACCATGGACGCCCTTTTTGCACTGCTGACGGGCCCGGATACGCCGCTTGCCGTACATTCCACACTCACGGAGGAAATTGTGTCCCATACCCCGCATGAAAGCGTATCCGAAAAGGACGAAACGCTCCTTGCAGGGACGCGGATTATCGTGCGGTATGGGGTGAACGGTGAAACGCACACCGTCACCACGCGCACCTTCTTAAACGGCACGGAACAGGGAAAGCCGGAAACCGTGACGGTTACGGCGCGCGAGGCTGTGGATGCGCGCGTGCGCGAGGGCACGCAAAAAGTGGAGGCGGATGCGGAACCCGGGAAACGGGAAGGCGAGCGCGGGAAGGATGCCGGTGCGCTCACATTCCGGCACCCGACGGAGCGCGGCCGCATTGAATCCAACTACGGCCAGCGCGCGGGTGTGCTTCACCTTGGCCTTGATTACAGCGGTGCGGAAGGCGATGCGGTATACGCCGCCTGCGCCGGCACGGTTGCGAGCGCAATCGAACGCGGCGGATATGGCCTCATGGTAGAGATCGACCATGGGGACGGATTTGTAACGCGCTATGCGCACCTTGCTTCGGCCTCTGTTGCGATTGGGGATGCCGTTTCAGCGGGGGACGCAATCGGCACGCTCGGCAGCAGCGGCAACTGCAAGGAGCCGCACCTGCACTTCGAGCTTCGGATCGACGGAATCGCCTATAATCCCCGCTATTACCTTGATTGACGCGGATGTGCGCCGCTTGCCGTAACGCGCGCGGGATGATACAATAAAGTTTGGCACTGATATCTATACGGAAAAGAGGGTGAAAGCATGGCGCTTTTGAAATTCCGCTGCAAAGCCTGCGGCAAGGTGTTTGACGAGTTGGTCTCCCCTTCCGCGCTGAACAAAGTAAAATGTCCGGAATGCGGCGGCGAAACCGAGCGTGCCTATGAGGGAAAGTGCATGCGTGCGGGGCAGGGCGGCTGCAGCGGAAGCTGTGCAAGCTGCGCCGGCTGCAAGCACTAAGACGCCCGGCAAAACAACATGAAGGAGAACCTATGTCGCATTATGTGATAAACGGCGGGCGCCGGCTGGAAGGCAGCGTGACCATCAGCGGTGCGAAAAACGCCGCGGTAGCGATCATCCCGGCGGTTATTTTGGCGGGGGAAAGCTGCCTTGTGGAGAACCTGCCGCAGATTGAGGATGTGCGTATTCTGGAGCAGATCCTCCAGCATATGGGCGCGGATGTGGAATTTACGCCGGATGGCGCGATGCGGATTGACCCCAAAAAAATCAACACGCATACGGTTACGTTTGATATGGTGAGCCGCCTGCGCGCTTCGTATTATCTTCTTGGGGCGATGCTCGGCCGCTATGGCCATGCGGAAATCGCGCTGCCGGGGGGCTGTTCCATCGGCCAAAGGCCCATTGACCAGCACATTAAAGGCATGCGTGCGCTCGGCGCGAAGGTGGTCATTGAGCGCGGCATCGTAAAGGCGCATGCGCAAAAGCTTACCGGAGCGGAAATTTACCTTGATGTGGTCAGCGTTGGCGCGACGATCAACATTATGCTCGCGGCAGTCGGCGCCGAAGGACAAACGATCATCTCCAACGCTGCAAAGGAGCCCCATGTTGTGGATGTTGCAAACTTCCTCAACATGATGGGCGCATCCGTTAAGGGCGCGGGCACGGATGTGATCCGCGTCAACGGCGGCAGAAAGCTGCACGGCTGCACCTATGCCATCATTCCGGACCAAATCGAAGCCGGCACGTTCATGATCGCTGCCGCTGCAACCCACGGGGACGTTGTGATCAACAACGTGATTCCCACGCACCTTGAGGCCATTTCCGCGAAGCTGATGGAAAGCGGCGCGCAGGTCATCGAAGGGGATGACGGCCGGGAATTTTTCATCCGCGTGAGCAGCACGGGAAGAGCGCGGGCAGTGAACATCAAGACCCTGCCGTATCCCGGATTCCCGACGGACCTCCAACAGCCCATGATGGCGTATCTTTCCACGGCGCAGGGCAACAGCTTCATTGTGGAAAACATCTTTGAGGATCGTTTTAACCATGTGGCGGAACTGCAGCGCATGGGCGCAACCATTACGCTCAACGCACGCACGGCCATGATCGAAGGCGTTGAGCAGCTTTCCGGCGCGCCGCTGTTTGCAACGGATCTGCGCGCGGGTGCTGCGCTTATCGTTGCGGCGCTCGCGGCGGAAGGCGAAAGCCAGGTGCACAACATTGAATACGTAGACCGGGGCTACGAGTTTTTTGAGCAAAAGCTGCGTGCGCTCGGCGCGGATATCCGGCGTGTGGACTAAACGAAGCGGATTCAAAAGGGCGGCCGGAAGGCCGCTTTTTGCTTGTGCAGGCAGCGCTCCCCTGCCCGTGGAATGTCGATACCCCAGTCCTTTTGCGGGGATAAGACGAACCTCGGTCGCCTGCGGCGAAGTAAGCTGCGCGAGTGGGGTAAGACAATCCTCAAGTCCGCTTGCGCGGACAGCTCCTTTCAGAAAGGAGCCTTTTGGTTGCAGTTTGCCAAAAGCGCCCTTTACAAAAAGAGGCCGGCGGCCTGTTTATTTCCCGGGAAATGCCGCAAGTTTCCCCTATTTTATGCTATAATGCAGGAAAGAACCTCGAAAGGATTGCCGTTATGGAAAACCTGAAGCTCCGCCCCGTCCTTGCCATCCGCGTTTTCGCGGGCGACACGAAGGCATTTGGCCCGGGCATTGCAACGCTGCTGCGCCATGTGTCCGCGCTGCATTCCCTGCGCAAAGCTGCTGCCGAAATGGACATGGCCTATTCCAAGGCCTGGCGCATTACAAAAGAAAGCGAAGCCGCGCTCGGCTTCGCCCTGCTTGATTCCTCCACCGGCGGCAAGCATGGCGGCGGCGCGCGCCTTACGCCGGAGGCCAGCGCCCTGCTCGCCCGCTACGACGCTTATACGGACGCGCTCCGCGCCGCAAGCCTGTCGCTCTTTCGGAAGCATTTCCCGGAGGACAGCGTTTGATTTATTGCAGCTCGATTTTATCCGCAACGATCTGCGCCGGTTCGGAAATCATCACCTGCCCGCTGAATGTGACGCGAATCGCATCCCCGGGCGCGAGCGCGGGCATGGTTTCGCAGGAAACATAAACTTTTTCCCCTTGCGCAAAGCCCTCGCTTTCCTCCGCACAGGTAACCATTACGGCGTTTTCATATACCTCAGTCACCGTGCAGGAAAGCGTTTGCCCGCTGCCCTTGCAAGCGCCAAGCAATGCGGCGAGCAGGAATGCCGTTATGAAAATGACCCCCCATTTTTTCATAAAAAGGAATACCTCCGTCCGTCTCTGTGATGTGCATGTCCCATCTTCAGTATAGACGATTCCGGAGGCGGATTGGTTGCGAATTTGTAAATATTTCCAACAGGTTTTTTAAATTTCCAAAATCAGCCCTGGCGCATCAGCAGCTCATACAGCCCTTCAAGCATATCCCTGGAATAATATTCGATCACAAGCTTCCCCTGTTCTTCCGTGCCATTGATGGCAACCCGCGTGCCAAGGCGTTCCCGCAGCTGCTCCTGCGCGGCATAAAGATCGTTTGATCTGCACCCACGGGCGGCCTCCGCCTTTTGCTCGGCCTTCATGCGCCGGATTTCTTCCTCGTTGTTGGCTGCATGTGCGCGGCGCTCCACCTCGCGCACCGAAAGGCCGCGCAGGGAAGCCTCCTGCGCGAGCGTGCGCTGTTTGCGCGCGTCCTTCACGGCAACGAGCGCCCGCGCCGCGCCTGCGGAAAGCTTGCCCTCACGCACATAGTCCTGCACGCCGTCGTCCAAATTCAAAAGGCGCAGCGAATTTGTAATGGCCGGGCGGCTTTTCGCGAGGCGCTTTGCCACTTCTTCCTGCGTAAGGTCGTGTTGTTCCATCAGGAAACGAATGGCTGCCGCTTCCTCGATGGGGTTCAGGTTTTCGCGCTGCAGGTTTTCAATGAGCGCAACTTCCATCACCTCTGCATCGTCGAGCGCTTTGACGATCACCGGAACCTGCGTAAGCCCTGCAAGGCGCGCCGCGCGGAAGCGGCGTTCCCCCGCGACGATCACAAAACGTTCGCCGTTTTGCCGCACGATGATCGGCTGCACCATGCCGTGCCGCGCGATGCTGTCCGCAAGTTCTTTGAGCTTTTCCTCATCAAACGTTTTGCGCGGCTGATCCGCGTTGGTATCAATCAGATAAACATCCGTCTGCCGCACGCCTTCCGGCGGCGCTGCCGTATAATCTCCAAGGAGCGCATCCAGCCCGCGCCCAAGACCTTTTTTCATCGCCATTGTTTATTCCTTCCCCTTCCCTTCGTCCTTTGCGATCAGCTCGTCTGCAAGCGCAGCATATGCTTTCGCCCCCACGCTTTTCGGGTCGTATTTGTTGATCGGCAGGCCGAAGCTCGGCGCTTCCCCCAGGCGCACCGAGCGCGGGATGATGGTATTATATACCTTGTTCTTAAAGAATTTTTTGACCTCATGCACCACCTGTTCGGAAAGGTTCGTGCGCGCATCAAACATCGTGAGCACCACGCCTTCCACGTCAAGCCGCGGATTCAGATGTGCGCGGACGAGCTTCACAGTGTTCATGAGATCCGAAAGCCCTTCAAGCGCATAATACTCGCACTGGATGGGCGCAAGCAGCGTGTCCGCCGCCGTGAGCGCGTTCACCGTCAAAAGCCCGAGCGACGGCGGGCAATCGATGAAAATGTAATCGTACTCCCGACGCACGCCCGCAAGCGCACGTTTGAGCACCGTTTCACGCGCCATCGTATTCACAAGCTCCACTTCAGCGCCCGAAAGTTCCTTACGCGCCGGGATCACAAACAGGTTTTCCACTGCCGCAGGTACGGCCGCCTCGCCTGCGGGCACGCCGTTGATCAGCACATCATAAACGCTATATTCCGGCGCTTCCTTATCCACGCCCGCGCCGCTTGTACAATTGCCCTGCGGGTCAATGTCGATACACAGCACACGTTTTCCCCGCTCTGCCACGCAGGCGGAAAGATTGACGGTCGTCGTCGTTTTGCCGACGCCGCCCTTCTGGTTTGCAATCGCGATGATTTTGCCCATTGCTTGCTCCTTTGACGTTTCAAATCTCAAAAAGCGCGCCCAAACAGCATAATTCCAAAAAATTCGCGTGGCGCGCGGCTTGTCTCACATTCTCATTATAATATATGCATGCGGCGAACACAACGAAAGGACGAAAAAAAGAAGGTATGTTTCACGTGAAACATACTCCAAATTGTCGAAAAAGCGCATGCCTGCTTTTTTGAAGAACTTTATTGCCATTCGTATTTGCAGAACGGTGAGCAGCATAGCAGGAAAATCCCATTGCTTCTTGAGATTTTTCAACACTATAACGGTTGTTTTATACAAAACGTTCTTATGGCTCTTCCATATGCTCACAATAAGCGCAATGCTTCCATTGCAATCCACAACAATTTTTCTCGTGCCGAAAAATTACAATACCATCCTCTGTCGTCGTAGGGCTCACTACCCGAAAGCATGTCCCCGCTATAAAGAACCTGACCGAAACCTTTGTTTCTATACTGTGCAACAGCAGCCATAGTAGCACATTCCATCTCAACCACCTTGCATCCCTCGGCCTTTCGGTATTCGATCATTTCTCTTGTTTCTCGATAGAATCCGTCTGTCGACCATGTGGTATATTCGATGTATCGAATTTTGTATTGTTCCAAAACTTTTTTAATCGCCTTTATTGGCCCAGCTTGCAGTTCAATAAAGCGAGATGCTGCTAAGTACTTATTGGATGCCCCTTCATCTCTCAGTGCACGAACCGGTAAAATTACATCTCCAGCCGGAATGTCATCTAATACACCACATCCCCCGCAGCAAAGAATAATCTCGACCCCTTTACCGTATAACCAGTCTACCATCATTGCAATCGAACCAGAAGCCACAACTGCCTGAATAACGCATAGTTCTGTGCCATAGTATTTCAGTTGATAAACATTGAACTCTTTCATTTCCGAAGGATATGTGCCTATTTTTCTTGATTCATGTTTCTGGATCACAGCAGCAATGGCTTCTTCAAAAAACGCAATTACACATAGGCGAGGAAACGTTTCCCCCGATGCTTGTGGATTGATGACAGCATGCGATTCAGTGCTGCGCTCCAAAATAGGAAACTCGTTTTTTATAATCATTCCATGCTCCTTGCTCCTATTGATTGTGCATTATCTATATGGCACGCGTATCAGTTTTCTATAAAAGCAGGTCATTTCGCGCCCTGTGATTTGTCTATTAACGTCGCCTGCTAGATGCTTTGCCTCTGCGCTTACCCCCTCTGTGGTACCACAGGCCACTTATTCAATTCCATTCAACGGTCTGTATTTCCAGTATATCAGACGTTCAACAAAAAAGCGAATGTTCCACGTGAAACACTCGCTTTATTCGGACGCTTTTGCGTTTTTATGCCATCGGCTTCAGGTTGGGCGATACGGTCAGCTCCGCTTCGGTTGCTGCCTCTACATCGGCCACGGTGAATTCCGGATTAATCTCCTCCAGCACAAACCCGCCATCGGTAACCCGGATCACACACATCTCCGTGACAATCAAGTCAACACAGTTTACCGCAGTGTATGGAAGCGTACATTGCTTCAAAATTTTCGGGCGCCCTTTGGCAGTATGCTCCATGGCAACGATGACCTTCTTTGCACCAATGACAAGGTCCATTGCCCCACCCATTCCCGGTACGATCTTGCCCGGGATAATCCAGTTTGAAAGGTTTCCCTTTTCATCCACCTCCAGCGCGCCGAGCACCGTGCAGTCAATATGCCCGCCGCGGATGAGCGAAAAGGAAACTGAAGAATCAATAAATGCGCCGCCCGTCTGAACAGAAGCAGGCTTTCCGCCCGCATCCACGACATAGGCAGGTTCGGCTTCCTCACCGGGATGTCCGCCGGCATGGATGATGCCGTTTTCCGCATGCAGCGTGACATGCACGTTTTCCGGCAGGAAAGCCGGCACCATCGTGGGCAGGCCGATGCCGAGGTTTACGACGTCGCCATCGTGCAGTTCCTTTGCCACACGCTTTGCGATAAATGGTTTGATCTCTTCACGGTTCACAGCGCTTCTCCTCCATCCACGATAAAGTCCACAACGATGCCGGGCGTCATCACGTTTTCCGGTTTAATCGTGCCTGCCTCCACAAGGTTGTCCGCTTCCACAATCACCAGATCTGCCGCCATCGCCATAACCTGGTTAAAGTTGCGCGTAGTTCCCTTATACCAAATGTTGCCGTAGTGATCCACCTCATAGCCGGAAATCAGCGCAACATCGGCATGCAGCGGGCGCATCAGCAGGTAGGATTTTCCATCCACATCCACGACGGAATGAACGAATTCCGAATCCTCCACAATCGTGCTGAATCCGGTCGGCGTCAGCACGCCGCCCAAGCCTGCGCCGCCCGCGCGGATCATCTCCACAAAGGAACCCTGGGGCAGAAGATCGACCTGCAGCGTCCCTTCGTTCATCTGCTGCGCAACCTCGGGATTGAGCCCAACATGCGTTGCGATCAACCGCTTTATCTGGCGGTTGCGAATCAGCTTTGCAACGCCATAGCATTCGCTTCCATCCGGGCCCTGCAGCATGGCTCCATCGTTGCAGATCACCGTGAAACCGCGTTTCCCGCTACGCGCAAGTGCGTCCAGAATCCCATGTGTATTTCCACACCCCATGAAACCGCCAATCATGATCGTTGCGCCTTCCGGGATCATTGCAACCGCGTCCTGCACGGTAATGACTCTTTTCATAAACTGTCCTTCTCCATATTCTTTTCTTTGTATGTTGCGGGTCAAAAATTCGCTCCCAGCAGATTGGATTTCATTATAGCATCTGTTCGCGTGAAAACTCAATAACGTTTTTTTTAATTATATCGTTCTTTTAATAACATTCCTGTCTGTATGTAAACAAAGCCGTTCCACGCGTTCACGCGCCTTGCGTGCACGCTGTTCCACGCCGTAGCACAAGCGTTTATGAACGGAAAGCAAAAGAAAGGAGAAGGGCTGCCTAAAGCTTTGCAGCGCTTCTCCCTCCGGTCTTTTGTGTTTTGCTCTTATGATGCCATAGGTTTTAAGTTCGGCGATACGATCAGCTCCGCCTCTGTTGCGGCCTGCACCTCTGCCACGGTGTACTCCGGGTTGATTTCGGTCATAAGCAGGCCTTCCGGCGTAACCTCCAGCACGCACATGTTTGTGATGATCAGGTTCACGCACCCGACTGCGGTCAGCGGCAGCGTGCAGCGCTTCATGATCTTTGGCGCCCCCTTGACCGTGTGTTCCATGGCGACGATGACGCGCTTTGCGCCGATCACAAGGTCCATTGCCCCCCCCATTCCGGGCACGAGCTTGCCGGGGATGATCCAGTTTGCGATGTTGCCCTCCGCATCCACCTGCAGCGCACCGAGTACGGTGCAATCGATGTGACCGCCGCGCATGAGCGCAAAGGAAAGAGAGGAATCGATATACGAGCCGCCTGGAAGCGCACTTGTGGGCCGGCCGCTGGCGTCGATAATATAGCCCGGTTCCGTATTGGAAGGATCCGGCCAAGGCCCCTCGTCCACAATGCCGTCCTCTGCATGGAGCGTCACGCGGACATCATCCGGCAGGTAAGCGGAAACGAGCGAGGGCACTCCGATGCCGAGGTTCACGACATCGCCGTTATGCAGCTCGCGTGCGGCACGCTTGGCGATGAAAGCTCTGGTTTCCTCCCGGTTCATAGCGTTCTTCTCCTTTTCTGCACAACGTAATCCACAAGAATGCCCGGCGTCACGACGTTTTCCGGTGCAATTTGCCCACATTCTACGATGTAATCCGCCTCGGCAATCACGGTATCCGCCGCAAGCGCCATGACATGGTTGAAATTGCGCGTGGTGCCTCTGTACCAGATATTCCCTTTTCTGTCGATATAATAGCCGGAAACAAGCGCAAATTCCGCGCGCAGCGGGCGCATCATCAGGTAGCGCTTGCCTTCCAGCTCTACGGTGGAGTACACGAGCGGTGAATCCTCCACAGGCGTCCCAACGCCCGTGGGCGTAAGCACACCGCCAAGGCCCGCACCGCCCGCACGAATCATCTCCGCAAAGGAGCCTTGCGGGATCAGATCCACCTGAAGTGAACCCTCGTTCATTTGTTGGCCGACTTCAGGGTTCAGGCCCACGTGGCTTGCGATCAGGCGTTTCACCTGCCGGTTGCGGATCAGCTTTGCAACGCCGTAGCATTCGCTGCCGTCCGGCCCGTTCAGAACCGCGCCATCGTTGCAGATCAGCGTAAACTCACCCTTTCCGCTGTTCGCAAGCGCAGTTACAAGCGTATGCGCGTTTCCGCAGCCCATAAACCCGCCGACCATGAGCGTCGCCCCATGCGGGATGCGCGCTACCGCCTCCTCTGGTGTAATGAATTTCGGCATGTCCGTCCCCAATCATCGTTTCATTTATTCGGCACTATTATACCATCCAGCATTGAGAAACTTCAATGTTTATGTAAATAAAAATTTATTTTTCTTAATTTTAATAGACATTTTCTATCGCAATGATAATTAAGCTCTTTCACCTGCGCTTTACCGCCCGATGCGCAGCAGAAACACACCTGGAAGCAGCCCGCCCGCCTCCGTACGCGTTTCGGTGATGAGCGTAAGCCCTGGCCGTTCGCGCACAAGTTTTTTGAGCAGCGTAAATTCCATCGTATAAAGCAGGGCTACACCGCCCGGCATGAGCCATTCCGGAAGTTTATCCAGCATTGCGGCATACAGGCGCTCGTTGTTTTTATGCGTACCCACACGATTGCCAAACGGCATGTTTGCGATCACCTCATCATATTTGCGCTTCGCCTCAAAACGCAGGCAGTCGTTGCAGATGAACTTCGCGGAAGAATGCGCTGCCGCAGCGTTTTCGCGCGCGATATCAATCGCCTTATGCGCAATGTCCACGCCTGTAAGCGATCCTGTTTCCGTAAGCTTTCCGCGCTCGATCAGCAGCGTCCCGCTGCCGCAGCAAGGGTCGAGCACGCGCGCGCCTTCCCTTAAATATGCCCGCGCATAGCGCAGCACGGCAGCCGCCGTTGCAGGGTGGATGGATGCGGGCAACGCCCTCACGCGGTAGGCAAAGCGATCATCCGGAATTGTGTACAGCTTCACGAACACATCCGCGCTTCCATTGCGCCGGAGCTCGATCCGCAGCTCCGCTTCATAATTCCCGGGCGCATTCACAAGCAGCCCGCCGTCGAGCTTCGCGGCGACAGCCTTCGCAAGCGCCGCCCGGTCTGCGTCTTCCCCACGCACTTCAATGCGGTAGCCAAACGGCGGCTCTCCCGCATGCGCCGCCGGCAGGAGTTCCCGCAGGAACGCGCCCGCATACCGCGCAATCAGTTCCGGCACGGCGGACGCTTTTCGTGCAACAGGAAACAGCAGCTCAAAGAAGCTGCGGCACGCAAGCAGCGGCGCAAGATCCTGTGCCGTTACCGAAACCGCGCCCGGCTCTGTCGCAGCAGGCGCAATCCCATGCTGCGCAAGCTCATATGCGAGTGAACCCTCCAGCTTGTCCGGCGTGCGCAGCTCCAACGCATAGGCCTTCGGCAGGCCTGAAAACGCATGCTTTGAAAGGTGCAGGAAGCTTTTTCTTGCAGAAGCAAGCGCCTCGGCTTCCTCCCGCGCATGGCGTTCTTCCCCTGCGTCCACAGGCGGGGCAACGGTGTAAGCATCGAGAGCTGCCTTCGCTTCTTCCCCACCGCATGCGCCAAGCGCAAGCAGGAGCGACGGGCGCACAAAACGCTGCCCTTCCGCTGCAAGCGCCGAAACAAGCGCGGGAACATCCCGCGCATCAGCAAGCGCGCCCGCAAGGCGCGCCGCATTCTTCCGAAGCTTCGGCGCATCCGAACGCAGCGCCGCATAGAGCGCCGTGCGGTCCTCCCCCAAAAGCGCGCCGATGCGCGCCGCATAAGCCTGCCGCTTTGCACAGCGGCACAGGAACGCGCAGGCCGCGGCGTTCCCTTCCTCCGCAAACAGCGCCCACGCCGCTCCAAATGCGGCCTCCGCCTCCCCAAACAGCAGTTCAGAGCCGTTGGGTGCGGCAAGGCGCTGCCGAACCTGCTCTTTCGTTAGTTCCCGCATGGTTTCTCCTTCCCCTTACTCCTTCTTCATTGCGCTGCGGATCACCGCAAGCACCTCATCCGTTCCGTCTGCAAGGGGCTCCGCACTCATCGTAGCGATGAAGGAAAGCCGCCTGTCATATAAGTCGTTTACCGCGTCAAGCAGCGTTTCCGGCGTGAGCGACTCCTGCTCCAGCACCATCGCAAATCCCTTGCGCGCAAAATATCCTGCGTTGAGGATCTGATCCCCCCGGCTCGCGGAGCGCGGCAGAGGGATGAGCAGCGCGGGCTTGGAAAGCGCGAGAAATTCAAACACCGCGTTCGCGCCCGCACGCGAAACCACGACATCCGTTGCCGCAAGCACATCCGGCAGCGCCTCGTTAACGTATTCAAACTGGCGGTAGCCCGGCTGGTTAAGCTGTTCCTCCACCTTGCCCTTCCCGCAAAGGTGCACAATATCGTAGCTTATCAAGAGCTTCGGCAGCGCCGCGCGCACCGCATCGTTCACCACAGATGCTCCAAGGCTCCCGCCCATGATAAGCAGAACCGGCTTTTTATCGTCGAAACCCAGGAACGCCAGGCCGCGCTCCTTGTCTCCCTGGTAAAGCTCCGGGCGGATCGGCGTGCCCGTATGCACGCCCTTCGCCCCCACGTGCGCAAGCGTGTCCTCAAACGTTACGCAAATCCTATCCGCGAACTTCGCGTTGATCTTGTTGGCAAGGCCCGGCGTGTAGTCCGATTCATGCGTCACAACGGGGATATGCTTGCCATGCGCCGCGATCACCACCGGCACGGAAACAAAGCCGCCCTTTGAAAACACCGCGGCCGGCTTCACTTCCCGCATCACGCGGCGCGCCTGAAACAGGCCGCGCATTACGCGGAACGGGTCCGTAAAATTCTTCCAGGAAAAGTACCGGCGCAGCTTGCCGGACGATATGATATGGTATGTGACGTCCTTACGCTCCGAAAGGATCGTACGCTCAATGCCGTCCGCCGTGCCAATGTAGTGCACTTCGATGCCTTCCGCCAGCAGCTGCGGCAAAAGCGCCAAGTTCGGCGTTACATGGCCGGCGGAACCGCCGCCTGTCAGGATGATCTTCTTTTCCATCAATAAAGCCCTTCCAATAAACTATGCTCTTCACTTTCATACTATGCGCAAAAGCAAAATAAGTATATCATCCGTTGCGGGACGAAGCAAATAACAATTGACATTTTCCGGCACACAACGGACAATATCATTATCGTAGGATCATGCCGGGCTGCGGGAATAAACGTTCCTGCAGCCACACGGGAACGTTTCACGTGAAACAATGCCGGCATGCACTTCGTTATTGCCAACCGCGCGCCGCAGCACGCCAACACTCCGAAGGAGGGAACCGCCATGTTCAGTTTCCGCGAATGCGCCCCCGCTGAAGGCGTGGAACGCATCGCCAGCCTCATACCGCGCTTAACAATTCTGCAGGACGCACGGGAGTGCGCCCCGCTCGCACGGCTTCTTGCCGCAGCTTCCGCCATTCATGCGGGAGATACGCTCGGTGCGCTTTCCTGTTATCATGCGCTTTCGGCATCGCTTCTTTCCTCCGGCGCACGCCGCGTCAGCGGGGACCTTTGGCTTGATTATCTTCTTTGGCTTGTGATCGAACGCCCGCATGCCTTTGCCGTTATGGCGGCGGACGGCCGCATGGAGGAGGCGGAACGCATTGCAATGCGCGCGGATCTTGCGATCCTTGGCGAGCTTGCAACGCTCTCAGGCGCGCACCTGTACCGCATGGCTGCCGAACGGCACCGGGAGCTGCAGCTCAAGCCGCGCCACGCAAAGGACAACATCTCCCTGATGTCCTCTGCTGTGTGGTCCGGCGGCAGCGTTCGCCCCGCTCCGGCTGCAAATGCAAAGCCGCAGCAGGAGCCCGAAGCGCCTGCGCCCTTTCTTTCCTCCATGCCGCCGGAGAGCGAATGGCTTCCCTGGCAGTATGGCGAAATGGAACTTCGTGACGCCTTTGTTTCGGACGAAGCGCTTGAGGAGGTCTACATCCGCCTGCTCGAAACGCCGGATTGGCGGGCGCTTTGCGATGATCTTTGGAATTTCTTCGCAGCCTATGGCTGTGCGCCGTTTTTAAAGGACAGATTGTTTCACGTGAAACAAAACGCGCTCCTCCCCTTCTCCCAACATGCGGGCCGGTATTGCGCGCTTCCCTTCCTTGAACCGGAACGCAGCGCGCTCACGGAGCATGCCATTTGCTTCATGCGCGGCGAAACGGCGGAGCCGGTGCTGCTCGCGGGGCCTGCCGGCACGGGGAAAACGGCGCTTGCACTGAGTCTGGCCGAAGAGCTTCCGGAGCTGCGCATCGTGCTCATTCCCCGCGGCACTCCGTTTGATGCGGATGCGTTGATCGCTGCGCTTGCGGCGCAGCCGCTGCGTTTCCTGCTTCTGCTGGATGACGCAGACCCCGCTTCGGGCGATGTGCGCACGCTGTTTGAGCGCCGTTCTGCGTTTTCTTTCCCTGCAAACGTGCTGCCGGTTGTGACGGCGCGCGCCGCCGAGCCGGATTGCGGCATCGTGAAAACGGTTTGGTTTTCCTATCCAAAACTGGCGGAATTTGCCGAAATGGTGGAGGCGCTGCTCTCCCAGCGCGGTTCGGCAGTCGACCCCGCCGCAGTGCGCAACGCCTGCGTAGATTATCAGGTTGATGCGCGGGAGCGCCTTTCCGTCGCAGCTGCCGTGCGGCTTGCAGAAGAACTCGCGGTTGGCAACGGTTACTCCGGCGTGGTATAATAATAAATTGAAAATTCAGCGGCAACGCTTTTTGAAGGAGGATTCATGCAGCTCTATAACTCCGCATCGCGCAGGAAAGAGGAATTCATCCCAAACCATCCGGACATCGTAAAGATGTACACCTGTGGGCCCACGGTATATCACTTCGCGCACATCGGCAACCTGCGCACCTACATCATGGAGGATGTGTTGGAGAAGTATCTCCGCTACTGCGGCTACAACGTCAAGCGCGTCATGAACATTACGGATGTCGGCCACCTTTCCTCGGATGCCGACACGGGCGAGGACAAGATGCTCAAGGGCGCAAAGCGCGAGCACAAAACGGTTATGGAAATCGCGAAATACTATACGGACGCGTTTTTCGAAGACTGCCGGAAGCTGAACATCAAGCGGCCGGACGTTGTTGAACCTGCAACGAATTGCATTCAGGAATACATCCGCCTGATCGAGCGGCTGATTGAACGCGGCTATGCCTACGAGGCGGGCGGCAACATTTACTTCGACACCTCGAAGCTCAATAAGTACTATATCTTCAACGAGCATAAGGAAGAAGACCTTGCCGTGGGCGTGCGCGAAGGCGTGGAGGCGGACGACAATAAGCGCAACAAGGCGGACTTCGTGCTCTGGTTTACAAAGTCCAAATTTGAGGATCAGGAGCTCAAGTGGGATTCTCCCTGGGGCGTGGGGTATCCTGGCTGGCACATCGAATGCTCCGGCATCAGCATGAAGCATCTTGGGGAGGATCTTGACATCCACTGCGGCGGCATTGACAACGCCTTCCCCCACCACACCAACGAAATCGCGCAAAGCGAAGCGTATCTCGGCCATCCCTGGTGCAAATACTGGTTTCATGTGCTGCACCTGAACACCAATTCAGGCAAGATGAGCAAATCCAAGGGCGAATTTCTTACGGTTTCGCTTCTGGAGCAGAAGGGCTACGATCCCCTTGTGTACCGCCTGTTCTGCCTGCAATCGCACTACCGCAAGTCGCTTGTGTTCAGCTATGAGAACCTGGATAACGCGGCAACGGCCTATGCAAAGCTCATCAGCCGCATTGCGGCGCTGAAACCGGAGGCCGGTGAAGCGTTCGACGAAGCTGCGGCCGAAACGCTGCGCGCAAAGTTTAACGAGGCGCTCGGCAACGACCTCAACACCTCTCTCGGCGTGACCGTGCTTTACGATGTGCTGAAGTTTGGAACCAACGCCGCAACAAAGCTTGCGCTTCTCGGAGAGTTTGACGCCGTGCTGGGCCTTTCCCTGTTGCCGGCTGCCGAACGCGCGCGTGCGGAGGCAGAGCGGCTTGCAAAGGCGGAAACGCAGGTCACGGTTGTGAGCGAAGGTGAACCGAACGCGGAGGCGGAAGCGCTTGCCCTTGCGCGCATCGAGGCGCGTAAAGCGAAAGACTGGGCGCGCGCGGACGAGCTGCGCGAAGCGCTTAAGGCCATGGGCTTTGCCGTGGAGGACACGCGTGAGGGCGCAAAGCTCAAGCGCCTGTAAAAACGCGGCGGCGCACTTCCCCCGCATCTGTAAACATTGAGTTAACAAGCCGGGGAAGCGCTTGTATAATACACCCCACATTGGTATATTTTAGAAAGGCAGGAACTTTATCGTATGCCCCAAATGGAATTGCCCGAAATCGACGTGTTTTCCCTTTTTATCCCTGCGGCAGGTCTTTATCTTCTTTGGATTGCCATTTTTGGCAAAGGCAAACTGCTGCAAAATGAGCATCCCAAATGCTCTTCGGAAAAATACCGCTTCTGGATGCGGATCCTTGCGGCTGTTTCCGGCCTTCTGCTCCTCGTAAAAGGAGTGCTTGAAATTTTCGGAGTCGTAAAAGTGGGCACTTTCCTGAGCGGATTCCTCTGGGTGCTGGGCCTTATTGCCCTCATCGGAATGATGGCGTTCAGCGTTGTGATGACCGACCGGCAGAAGGCGCGCGAGGCAGCCGAAGAGGAAGCGAAAAAGCGCGGCAGCAGCGGAAGCAGCAGGCAGGCAGGCAGCAGAATGCCGGAAGATGCGTTTTCATTCGGGCGGGAAGAAGCGACTGCAAAAACAAACGAACATACCGGCGATGCCAAATAGCACGGCAGCCGGCGGGAAGTAAAGAAAGGAAGGTTACAAAACATGAGAACAAAGAAAGTGCTCGCACTCGTACTGGCGGCACTCACGCTGCTCGGCGTCGCGGGTTCCGCGCTTGCAGCGCCGAAGCCCGTCGTACTCGGCTCCGGCATCAACGTCGGCGGCACAACGATTACAGGCGGCTCCTCTTCAGGCAGCAGCAGTTCAGCACAAACGCAGACGACCCACACGGGAACGATCGTAAATTGCAGCTCCTGGGTAAGCATGCGCAAATCCGCATCCTCCAGCTCCTCCCGCATTGCAAAGCTCAACAAGGGTGTGAGCGTTACCATCCTGGACGCCAGCGGCAGCTATTATAAGATTTCCTATGACGGAAAAGAAGGCTACGTATCCTCCCAGTATGTGCAGCTTTCCTCCGGCAGCAATGCAAATACCAACAACAATACCGCAGCCACCGGCACGGGCGTGACTACCGGCAACATCAATTTCCGCACCGGCCCTTCCACCTCCTATTCCAAGGTATCCGGTTGCTCCAAAGTTCCCAAGAATGCCAGCGTAGAGATCCTCGGTGAGTCAAACGGTTGGTATCAGGTGCGCNNTATGTAAAGGTCAGCTCCGGCAGCGCGGATGCCACCACCCCGGATAAAAACAACAACGCTGCGGCCATCGGCACCGGCACCACCACCGGCAGCGTCAATTTCCGCACCGGCCCTTCCACCTCCTATTCCAAGGTATCCGGCTGCTCCAAAGTTCCCAAGAATGCCAGCGTGGAGATCCTCGGTGAATCAAACGGTTGGTATCAGGTGCGC
>DCKB01000033.1:0-16876 GCA_002320595.1 Christensenella sp. UBA1685 | reverse complement strand
TATGTAAAGGTCAGCTCCGGCAGCAACAGTAACAACAACAGCAATAATAATTCCCTGAACCCGGTAACCCCGGGCAATAACGGTGCGGACACCATTGGTGCACGCCGTTATGCCAAGTACACCGGAACGACGTCCGACCGTTGGGGTACCATTCAGGTTGCCGGCACGAACATCAATGCCTATATCTACTGCAACGCGCTGGACAGCAAGGGCAACTTCCGCTATAACAAGTACGATTCCAAGACGAACTACATTTACGCCATGAGCTACCATGACGACCCCATCGCCGTCATCACCGGCCACAACATGCGCGTAAGCCAGACAGGTCTGCATGCACTGCATCATGTGCAGAACGCATGGCTTGGAAAATCCAAGTGCGACTACACCAAGCGCTGCAGCGCAAGTTGTGCCGACTGCAAAACTTCCACCTTCAACATCCACTATAACGGCGCGTCGAAGTGGCAGCTCGTCTGCTTCTATGAGATCGACAAGAGCACCGTTTCCTCCTCCTCCACGCGCAAGAAGATCATGAACCTTAACTGCTTCAACTCCACTGTCACCGGGGATCTGAAGCAGCAGTGGCTTGACAGCCAATTCCGGTATGCCACAAGCGCATACCGCGGCATGAAGGTTGCGAACGCCACCAGCAGCGACAAGCTCATGCTCCTCATGACCTGTGCGGATTCCTCCGGTGATTCCTATCAGCGCCTGTATATGGTGCTCAAGGCTGTCGGTTAAACGCCCAGGCAAAACGCATCATACAGCAACATGAACGAGCGGCCCTTGTGGGGCCGCTCGTTTCAGACTGTCGAAAAACCTGGGAATTATCAAGAGGCCGCAGCTCCTTGACTTCATTCCGGCTCTGACGACACACCCCCGGGTGACCTCTCTTGCCCTTCGGGCAATTCGCCTTCTGTGCGTCAGAACGGATGAAACCGTTTGGTTTTCGTACTTTGCGGGTTTTGCCATCCGGCGAAGCGAAGCCTTGCAGGCAAAACCCGAACCCACGAAAAATGTGGCGCAGCCACTTTTTCGACACGCTCGTTTGTCAGGCCGCCAAAACAACGGAAGCCAGCATGAAGAGAGGTCGCATGCTTGCGCCCGCGCTCAGAGCCGTTCGTTGCGGCTTTTGTAAAACAGATAGAAGAAAATCCCTCCGGGGCAAAACAAAACCAGAAGAAGGCAAAGCTTCGGGTTAAAGTTGTTCTTCTTTGCGTCCCGATATGTCCATGCGGGGAGCAAAGCCAGCCAACACAGCAGGAGCAGAAAGAAGAGAACCCCGCCCACAGCATTGCTCGCGTTCACATCTTTGCCCTCCTTATTTTTCTGCTTACACGGGCGGCATCGTCAAATTCGTCGTCCCCGTCCATATATCATATAACTTAAGTGGGAGAACGGCTTCCGCTCTCCCACAAAATCAATCCCCTATTTTCCGTCCTTCCAGCGCAGAACGGGCTTGCGCGCGGCCTGCACCTCGTCCGGCCTGCCGATGGGCGTGGTTTTGGGCGTTTGATGCAGCGCCTCCGGATTTTCGCGGGCGATGCGTGCGATCTCCTTCATGGCCGCAATGAACGCATCAAGCGTTTCACGGCTTTCGGATTCCGTGGGCTCGATCATCATCGCCTCATGGACAATCAGCGGGAAATAGATCGTTGGCGGATGGTATCCGAAGTCAATGAGCGTCTTGGCGATATCCGTTGTATGCACGCCGTTTGCGAGCATTTCCTCCGTGGGCGCGATGACACATTCGTGCATGCAGATGCGGTCGTGCGCAATGGCATACTCTCCGCGCAAAGCGTTCATGACGTAGTTCGCATTGAGCACGGCGTTTTCACTGGCTTCCCGGAGGCCGCGCCCGCCAAGGCTCAGGATGTACGCATATGCCTTTGCGAGCACACTGAAACTGCCATAATAGCCGCGCACCTTGCCGATGGACAGCCGCCTGTCGTAATCAAGCGAAAGGGCGCCGTCCTCCCCTTCCATTACAACGGGATAGGGCAGGAACGGGATGAGCGCCTTCTTCACACCGACCGGGCCCGCGCCGGGGCCGCCGCCGCCGTGCGGAGTGGAAAAAGTCTTGTGCAGGTTGATGTGCATTACATCGAAGCCCATATCGCCCGGGCGCACCACGCCCATGATGGCGTTCAGGTTCGCCCCGTCGTAATACAGCAGCCCGCCCGCCGCGTGGACGATCCTGGCGACTTCTTCGATGTTGGCTTCAAACAGGCCCAGCGTAGAAGGATTCGTAAGCATCAGGCCGGCCACATCCGGGCCGACGGCCGCACGCAGCGCGTCAAGGTCAATCCCGCCATCCGGCGCGCTCTTGATCTCCCGCGTTTTAAAGCCCGCCATCACGGCAGAGGCCGGGTTGGTGCCATGCGCTGCATCCGGCACGATAATGACGTTGCGCGCATAGTCCTCCCGCATGTCGTGATACGCTTTTATGAGCATGAGGCCCGTCAGCTCGCCGTGCGCGCCCGCCGCAGGCTGCAGCGTGAATTTATCAAATCCCGCGATTTCGCAAAGCGCCTGCTCCAGCGCGTGCATCATGCGGATGGCGCCCGCTGCGCAGTCCTGATCCGCAAGCGGATGCAGGTCGTTGAACAGCGGTGCAACTTCCTCGTTGATTTTGGGGTTATACTTCATCGTGCAGGAGCCGAGCGGATAGAACCCGTTGTCCACGCCGAAATTGCGGCGGGAAAGGTTCGTATAGTGGCGCACGGCATCCACTTCCGCAAGCTCCGGCAGGGGCAGCGGCTCTGAAGCCACAAGGGATTCCGGCAAAATGCCTTCCAGTGCAGGGACATCCAGCGCGGGAAGATCCGCCCCCCGGCGGCCCGGCATGGAACGTTCAAATAAAAGCGGATAAACACAACGCATCAGGCA
The DNA here is from genome assembly GCA_002320595.1 of Christensenella sp. UBA1685. Taxonomy (GTDB): domain Bacteria; phylum Bacillota; class Clostridia; order Christensenellales; family CAG-138; genus UBA1685. The sequence continues at coordinate 13,990 of DCKB01000033.1, read as the reverse complement.
AGCACCTCCATGAGCGCGTTGAGAGCAAGGTCGATCTCATCGCGCGTATTGCATTCGGTCGCGCACCAGAGCGCACCCCTCGCATCCGTTTTGCAGAAGCGCGAAAGCGGAACGCCGCCCATGATGCCGCGGCGCTTAAGCGCTTCGTTCACAAGCTCCGCATCCTTTTCATATTCCACAACGAATTCGTTGAAGAACGGGGTGTCGGCATAGCGCTGCTTCACGCCTTTGATCTGCTTCATGCCCTCGGCAAGATAATGCGCTTTTTGCAGGTTCTGCTCCGCTACCTCGCGCATGCCCTCTGGGCCCATCAGCGCAAGGTAAATGCTCGCCGTCACAGCGCAAAGCATCTGGTTTGAGCAGATGTTGGAAGACGCCTTCTCGCGGCGGATATGCTGCTCGCGCGCCTGCAGGGTGAGCACATAGGCGCGCGTGCCGTCCGCATCCACGGTCTCGCCCGCAATGCGGCCGGGCAGGTTGCGCACAAGCTTTTCGGTTGCGGCCATAAAGCCCACATACGGCCCGCCAAACGAAAGCGGGAGGCCGAGCGGCTGGCCGTCGCCGATGGCAACATCCGCACCGTACGCCGCCGGGCGCTTCAGAAGGCCGAGCGTGATCGGGTTCACATAGGAGACGAACAGCCCGCCCGCTGCGTGCGTCAGCTCCGCAAGCGCCGCCATTTCCTCCAGGCAGCCCATGAAATTCGGCTGCGCGGCAAAAAAGCCCGCGCTGCCCGCAAGCGCCGCTTCAAGCGCGGCACGATCGGTGCGGCCGTCTTCGGCAAGCGGCACTTCCACAAGCTCGGTTTTCGAAAAGCGCGCGTACGTTTTCATCGTGGCGATCACATCCGGATGCAGACCCGCCGAATATGCAACCTTATTCTTACGTTTTGCACCGGTAAGCATGTGCATGGCTTCGGCGGCGGCCGTCGGCCCGTCGTACACGGAAGCGTTTGCAACGTCCATGCCGGTCAGCTCGCAAATGAGCGTCTGCCATTCAAAGATGGCCTGCAGCATGCCCTGGCTCATCTCCGCCTGATACGGCGTGTATGCGGTATAAAACTCGCTGCGGGAGGCAAGCTGCGGCACGGCAGCGGGGATGTAATGGTGATACGCGCCCGCGCCGCGGAAGATCGCAAGCTCCGTATTGTTCTGCCTGGCAAGCGCCGCGAACAGGCGGCGAACGGAAAGCTCGCTCATGCCGCCGGGAAGGTTGAGCTTCCGCCCAAGCCTGAGCGATTCCGGCACATCCGCATAGAGCGCATCAAAGCTTGAAAGGCCTATGGCTTCAAGCATCTCCTGCCGCTCCGCGGGTGTGGAGGGGACATAGGATTTCATAAACGAAACACCTTTCTTTGAAAATTCACGGATTGAAGCGAAATTTGGGGAGGCATGTGTTTCCGCCGCCGAGGACGCTGCCCCTGCGGCGGAAACAGCCTTCTTCCTCAGTTCTCTTCCGCAACGAACGCTTCGTATTCTTCGGCGGTGAGCAGCTCGATGCCTTCAAGCGTCTCAAATTCCACAGCTGCGATGAATGCGCCGTAAGGATCGTTGTTGATCTCTTCCGGCGCGCCGTCCAGCGCCTCATTGATCTCCACCACCTTGCCGGACACGGCGCAGTAGATTTCGCTTGCCGCCTTCACGCTTTCAACAACGGCGAAGGAGGCGCCTGCTTCCACCGCGTCGCCCACGGCGGGCAGCTCAACATAAACGATGTCGCCCAGCGCATCCTGCGCGTGGTCGGTAATGCCGATCTTCGCCACGTTGCCTTCGATCAGCAGCCACTCATGTTCTTTGGTATATTTGCGGTCGTTCGGGGTCATTGGTTGGTACCTCCATATAGAAATTATAATTGTTTCACGTGAAACGCATTATTTCGCGCGCTTGTAAAAGGGCATCGCCGTCTTTTCGGCCTTCAGCCTGCGGCCGCGTACTTCGATCTCATAAACCGGGGCTTCAGAATCTTCAAGATCCACAAGTGCCATCGCATAATTGCCGCCAAGCGTGGGCGCCGGGCTTCCGGAAGTGACATGCCCCACCCGCTTTTCGCCAAGGTAAACGTCCGCATGCTCGCGGGCGATGCCGCGGGCGATGAGCTTTAATCCGATGCGGATGCGCTTTGCCGGTGCAAGCAGGGCTTCCTTGCCGATAAAGTCCTCCTTGTTGAGCTTCACCGCGAAGCTGATGCCAGTTTCCATGGGGGTAACATTTGCATCCATCTCGTGCCCGTAAAGCGGCATGGAGGCTTCAAACCGGAGCGTATCCCGTGCGCCGAGGCCGCAGGGCAACATGTTTACGCACTTGCCGGCTTCCATCAGCGCCGCGTGCAGCGCGGGGCCGTCCTTTGCGGCGCAGTAAAGCTCCACGCCATCCTCGCCCGTATAGCCTGTGCGGGATACGATGCATGGGATGCCGGCAACCTTTGTTTCCTGCACAAACGTGTAATTCTTTTCGGGGATCGCCCCTTCCACGCCCGCAGCCTCAAGCACCTGCATAAATTTCGGGCCTTGCAGCGCAAGCTGGGCGTATTCAGCGCTCTTGTTTTCCACCTGCACGGTTGGGATGGCATGCGCCGCAAACCATTCAAAATCCTTTTCCGTGTTGCTTGCGTTGACAACCACGAGGTAGTCCGTGTCGCTGTACTTGTAAACGAGCACATCATCCACCGTTCCGCCGTCCTCATAGCAGACCATGGAATACCGGCAGCGGCCGGGGGTCATGGTTGTGATGTCGTTGGTAAGCATGTATTGCAGATACGGGAATGCACCTTCACCGCTTACCCACAATTCGCCCATATGCGAAACGTCAAACAACCCGCAGCGTTCGCGGACTGCTTTGTGTTCTTCCAGAATGGAGGAATACTGCACCGGCAACGCCCAGCCTCCGAAATCGACCATCTTGCCGCCGAGCGCAATATGCACATCATACAGGGGAGTTTTTTTCAGCGTATCCATTGATAGAATAAGACCTCCAGCTTGTTGTAACCTTATTATATAGCAAAGCAGGAAGCATGAAAAGAGCGATATGCTTTCCTTACGGAAATTTGAACCTTGCTGCGGTTCCATCGGAATTTCCACTAATGTTACATATATTTTTTTATTTTAATAAATATATGTAACCATTTCTATTGACTTACCCATCATGTTTCACTATAATTCCTGATATATTCTGCAAATTCCGATTACATTTTGGTTTTTTGCAAAACCCGGTGTTTGGATTTGACAGCGGTATGCGTTGTGCGGGAGGGTTGTTCCTTCCCAAACGACAAAGGCAAACCCGCCGAAAGGCGGCGACGCAAAGCTAAAGGGCCTGTGAAATGGCAGCCAGCTACCGAATTCTGGGAAAGGACCAACCGAATCATGAACCCCCTTCGCAAGCTTGCGCTCGCATTGGCAGCGCTCATTTTCCTATCCGCATTTCCATATGCCGCATTTGCAAGCGGCATCAGCGTCGGCGGCGTAACCGTGGCGGAAACGCCTTCCGAAAAGGCATCCCCCGAAGTTTCGCCTGCGGCTGCGCCCGAATCGGAGCCAAAATATGCCGAATACCTGAAAAGCACCTCCGAAATCGCCTTCCCGGAGGGCGGCAGCGTTGCGGAAAAGGCGGCGTCGCTTTGCAAAGACAAAAAGAGCGATAAGCAAAAGGCGCTTGCGATCTATAACTATATCGCCGCCAATTTCACCTACGATACCGGCTTTGCGGATGCTGTCCGCGCAGGCAGAATTACCGTCTACACACCGGATACGGCCTCCATCCTTTCCAACAAAAAAGGGGTTTGCTATGATTTTTCCGCCCTGTTCGCCGCGATGTGCCGCAGCCAAGGCATTCCCGCCAAGCTTTGCAAGGGCTACAGCACGCGCGTAGGCGGTTACCATGCCTGGAACGCTGTCTACCTTGCGGAGGATGACGCGTGGTACACGCTGGACCTTACCTTCCCCTGTTATCTCGGCACCGGCAAGGCAAAGTCCTTTTCCAAAGCTACCGTGGACAGCAGCAAATACACGGCAACATCCGCAGCATAACAGGCTTGCAGAAACACAAAGGCAGCTCCGGCGGAGCTGCCTTTATTGGTTCGCTACGGTTCCCCGCAATCCCCCGTCAGCACCTTTGGTGCTGACACCCCCCTTTCAAAAAGGGGGCTTTGGAGAAGCTGCAACGCAAAAGGCTCCTTTTTGAAAGGAGCTGTCCGCGCAGCGGACCGAGGATTGTCCCTACATCCCGCAGACGACATTCCCTGCCTGCGGCGGTGCGTGTGTTGCCCGCAATTGCAATGGCCGCAGTTTACGGCAATTCAACCGAATTTCTTGTTTTCCATTGCCAATTCAAAAGACCGCCTTCGGGCGGACTTTGAGACTGTCGAAAAAGACCTTGGGGAGATTGGGCAGTGCCCGTAAGACAGTTAATCCTCCGCATTACGGAGGATTATTTTTTGCCTGTTCTGAAAACTTGCTGGAGGTGAACGGTTTCCGCTCGCGGGCGGAACGTCCACAGGGGATAGCCACTTTAGCGGCGCAATGGGGTGTAGCCACCTTGACGGAAGGCCGTAACACAACATTCCCGGTCAAGCAGCTATCTGCTGTTGCCCGGGAATACGGCTCCGCAAGATGGGCGATACTCCCGACAGGAAAGTATGGATATACGCCCTTCGCTCCTAAAGGGATTTACAACAGACCGATAAATTCTGTGTTTACAGTCCAAAAACTAAATCATCCCCATCTAATTCAGGTAATTGCACAAATCCTAACGAGAAGTATAGATTCTGCGCTTTCATATTACATTGTTCAGTCGCAAGTTTGACCATTTTATCTTTATTGGCTGCCTTCAGGATTTTGATAGCCAACTCAGCGGCTTTTCTTCCATATCCCTTTCCCTGCTGCTTTCTGTCAACAAAAAAGCTCCAAGAATATCCATCGCCATTTCCCAGCCATTTACATAAATTAATGAAACCGATTGGTTCACTTTTTTTGTTGCAGATAATACATGGGTAATTATCCTGTCTGGATAAATATGCCCTTCCGATTGAGAACCATGCCGGATTCACCAAATCCTTTTGCTCATCCTCCAACTGACAATCATATGCTGCATAAATTAAGTCATTTTCTGTTTTGACTGGCCGAAAAAGCACGATATCATTTGACCAATTATTTTCGGAAAGTTTTTCTAACTCTGTTCGTAAAGACATATTTCACCCCCCATAAATCAAATTAATTTCATTCCTTATCTAAAAGGCCGCCCGAAGGCGGCCTTTTGTGCACAGGAACTTATTCGAGCTCGCTGAGCTTCTTGTAGTATTCGTACTTGTCCTTGGCTTCTTCCTCTGCACGGGCGAACAGATCGTCCGCAATGGCCGGGAAGAACTTCTTCAGGGAAGCATAGCGCGCTTCGCCCATGATGAACTCGCGGTAATCGCTCTTGGCGGGCTTGCTGTCGAGGATGAACGGGTTCTTGCCCTCGGCGGCGAGATCCGGGTTGTAGCGGTACAGCGGCCAGTAACCGGCCTCAACGGCCTTCTTGGCTTCGGCCTGGGACTTGCCCATGTTGATGCCGTGGTTGATGCAGGGCGCATACGCGATGATCAGGGACGGTCCCTTGTAAGCTTCCGCTTCGGTAATCGCCTTGATGAGCTGGTTCTGGTTCGCGCCCATGCAGACTTTGGCAACGTACACATAGCCATAGCTCATGGCCATCATGCCGAGATCCTTCTTCTTGGTGCGCTTACCGGCGGCAGCAAACTTCGCAACCGGGCCGGTCGGCGTTGCCTTGGAGGCCTGGCCGCCGGTGTTGGAATACACTTCGGTATCGAGCACGAGGATGTTGACGTCCTCATCCATGGCGAGCACGTGATCGAGTCCGCCGTAGCCGATGTCGTAAGCCCAACCGTCGCCGCCGAAGATCCACTGGCTCTTCTTGGTCAGCATGTCGGCGGAAGCCACAACTTCGCGCGCGAGCTTGCAGGCGTCGCAGTCACAGCCTTCCATGATCGCGTCCTTGCAGGCCGCAACCAGCTTGTCGCCGGCCGTGCGGGAGCCTTCCGCGTCGTTCATGTTCAGAAGCCATTCGGCGCCTGCGGCCTTGATGTCCGCGTCACACCAGTCAACGGCGATGAGCGCCTTCACGGTATCCGCAACCTTTGCACGGCGGTGCGTCGTGCCGAGGTTCATGCCGAAGCCGTATTCCGCGTTATCCTCGAACAGGGAGTTGGACCATGCCGGGCCGAATCCCTTCTCGTTCTTGGTGTAGGGGCAGGTCGGGGCGCTGCCGCCATAGATGGAGGTGCAGCCCGTTGCATTGGCAATCATCATCCTGTCGCCGAAGAGCTGGGTAACAAGCTTGATGTACGGCGTTTCGCCGCAGCCTGCGCACGCGCCGGAGAACTCGAACAGCGGCTGGAGGAACTGGCTGCCCTTCACGGAAGCCTTGTTCAGCGCAACGTCCTTCTTCGGGAGCTTGATCGCCGCTTCCCAGTTGGTTTCTTCGGTTTCGCAGGAAACATGCAGCGGAACCATCTTGAGCGCCTTTTCCTTCGCAGGGCAAACGTCCACGCAGTTGCCGCAGCCGGTGCAATCAAGCGGGCTGAGCTGCACGCGGAACTTCAATCCGGCGAACTCCTTGCCGATGGCGGGCTTGGTGATGAAGCTTGCGGGCACTTCCTCGCCTTCCTTCACAAGGAACGGGCGGATGCAGGCGTGCGGGCAAACGAGAGAGCACTGGTTGCACTGGATGCAGTTTTCGGGGATCCATTGCGGTACGTCCACCGCGATGCCGCGCTTTTCGTACTTGGTGGTGCCGGTGGGCACGGTGCCGTCCGGGCTCATCTTGGAAACGGGCAGCTTGTCGCCGTTCTGCTCCAGGATGGGCTTGATGAACTCATGATAATACGGATCATCCGTCACAGGGGCAAGCACGGCGCCCTCGGTCGTGGTGGCCCAGGATTCGGGGTACTTAATCTCCTCGATGGCGTTTGCGCCCGCGTCGATGGCGGCATAGTTCTTAAGAACCACTTCGTCGCCCTTCTTGGCGTAGGACTTCTTTGCAGCAGCCTTCATGTATTCAATGGCCTGATCCGCAGGGATGACGTTGGCAAGCTTGAAGAAGGCGGACTGCATGATCGTGTTGATGCGGTTGCCCATGCCGGTTTCCTTGGCAAGCTTGATGGCGTCGATGTTGTAGAACCTGATGTGGTTCTTTGCAATCGCGTTCTTCAGCTTCGCCGGCAACTCCTTTTCCATCTCCTCGAGCGTCCACTCGGAGTTAAGCAGGAACGTGCCGCCTTCCTTGATGCCGTCGGCCACGTCATAATGCGTGACATAGGACGGGTTGTGGCAGGCCACGAAGTCAGCCGCGTCGATCAGATACGGGCTCTGGATGGGCGTCTTGCCGAAGCGGAGGTGGGAAACCGTAAGGCCGCCGGACTTCTTGGAGTCATAGGCGAAGTAGCCCTGCGCATACATGTCGGTATGGTCGCCGATGATCTTGATGGAGTTCTTGTTCGCGCCGACGGTGCCGTCCGAACCGAGGCCGTAGAACTTGCAGGCGATGGTGCCTTCCGGCGCCGCGTTGACCTGCTCCTTCACATCGAGGGATGTGAAGGTTACGTCGTCGATGATGCCGACGGTGAAGTGGTTCTTCTTCGCGCCATCCAGGTTATCGAACACAGCCTTCGCCATGGAGGGCGTGAATTCCTTGGAACCGAGGCCATAGCGGCCGCCGAGGATCATGACGTCATGGATGCCCGCTTCCGCGAACGCGCTGACGACGTCCTGATAGAGCGGCTCGCCGAGGGAACCGGCTTCCTTGGTGCGGTCGAGCACCGCGACCTTCTTGCAGGTCTTGGGCAGAGCGGCAATGAGCTTATCGGCCGCGAACGGACGATACAGGCGAACCTTGATCAGGCCGAGCTTTGCGCCCTTTGCGTTAAGGTGGTTGATGGTCTCTTCCACAACATCCGCGCTGGAGCCCATGGTGATGATGACCTTGTCCGCATCGGGCGCGCCGACGTAGTCGAACAGGTTGTACTTGCGTCCGGTGATCTTGCCGACTTCGTCCATGTAATGCTGAACGATGGCCGGGATCGCTTCATAATATTTGTTGCCCGCTTCGCGGTTCTGGAAGTAGATGTCCGGGTTCTGCGCGCTGCCGCCCAGGTGCGGATGCTCCGGGTTCAGGGCGCGGGCACGGAAGGCCGCAACCGCATCGCGGTCAAGCAGCTTATCCATGTCCTCATAATCGATCGCTTCGATCTTCTGAACCTCGTGGGAGGTACGGAAGCCGTCAAAGAAATGCACGAAGGGAACGCTGCCCTTGATGGCGGAAAGGTGCGTCACAAGCGCAAGGTCCATAACTTCCTGCACGGAAGCGGAAGCAAGCATGGCAAAGCCGGTCTGGCGGCAGCTCATCACGTCGCTGTGATCGCCGAAGATGGAGAGCGCATGGTATGCAAGCGCACGCGCGGAAACATGGAACACGCCGGGCAGGAGCTCGCCGGAGATCTTGTACATGTTCGGGATCATCAGCAGAAGGCCCTGGGAAGCGGTGAAGGTGGTCGTCAAAGCGCCCGCGGAAAGAGAGCCGTGCACGGCGCCCGCAGCACCGGCTTCGGACTGCATCTCAGCGATGCGTACCTTCTGGCCGAACAGGTTCAGCCTGCCGTTGGCCGCCCAGTCGTCTGCAACCTCCGCCATCGGGGACGAAGGGGTGATGGGATATATCGCGGCCACGTCGGAAAACGCATATGCGACGTGCGCAGCAGCGGTATTGCCATCGATTGTCATGGTCTTTGCCATCTTGGTAATATCCTCCTGTGTCATATTGGACTGTTGTATTATATCCTTCTGCTTCCTTCTGGTTATGCCCCGCTAAATATTAAAGGAAAAAGAAGGCCATAATCCGTGTACATTATAGTATTTCCACCCTGTGAAGTCAACCGCAGAGAGAGATTATAGCAGCGTTTTTCAAAGGGAAAACAATCCTTTCCCGCGCTTTGGGGATTGTACCGCTCCACCGGGCCGTGGGGTACTGCGCATCGGTTTTGCCGCCGAAGCGAGCCTTCCCGGTCTCAAAGCGCATAAAGTATGGCTACTTTGTAAAATTTTTAAAATTAATTTCATTTTTTGATTGCTTTTTGATGTTAAGGTGTTGTATATTAGGTTTAAATAAAAACGATTGTCTTCCCGCAATGCGATATAATTTCGTTTTCTTTCTTCGGAATTTGTCTCGCGGCGCGGCTGTAAGATAAAATTCATCCAAAGGAGAAACGAACATGCCTGCTAAAATGAAGATCCGCTCTGCATATGCAACGCTCCCAAGTGCAGAGAGAAAAGTTGCCGACTTTATCCTTGAAAACTCCGAACGCGCCACCCGTATGGTCATCAATGAGATCGCAGAGGCTGCGGGCGTGAGCGTTCCTTCCGTTACCCGCCTTGCGCGCAAACTTGGGTACAGCGGCTTTCTGGATTTCCGCGTTGCGCTTGCCTCCGGCACGGCCAACATGGAAACCAGGAAAAATACGGACATCCTCCCCGAGGACAGCGAGGATACCGTAATCGAAAAAGCCTGCAGCGCTTCCATCAATGCGCTGGAGGACACGTATAAAGCGCTGAACAAGCAGGCGCTCATCTCGCTTGCGCACGCGGTTGAAACAGCAGACCGCATATTCCTTTGCGGCAACGCAAGCTCCGCCTTGCTGGCAGAGGACATCATGGGCCAGCTCCATACGCTCGGCTTGGAAGCGGTCGTCATTACCGACCCAACGGCGATGGGCGTTTACAAGCGCCGCTTCAAGAAGGGCGATGTGTTCATCGGCATTTCCCGCACGGGCAGGAACAAAGTGCTCAACGATGCGCTCAAGGCTGCGAAGCAAAACGGCGCCATCTGCGCGTTCCTCTGCAATTACATCAACGCGCCTGCCGCGCAGATTGCGGATTTCTTCTTCTGCACCTCCCGGCTTGACGATTTCAAAACCATCATGGGCCGCGAAACAAACATCACCATGATCTCGCTGCTGAACCTGCTCATCATTCTGGTTGCACGCTCGGTCAAGCAAAAGCAGGAAGCACAGGCAAGCGCAAAGAAATGATCATAACCGCCGATTATCATACCCATACGAATTACAGTCACGGCAAGGGCACGCCGGAAGAAAATGTCCTTGCCGCGATTGAAAAGGGCCTCCGCCGCATCGCGATCAGCGAGCATGCGGGGGCTCATCTTTTTTATGGCGTGCGCGGAAACCGGCTGGCCCGGCTGCGGCGCGAAGTGGATGCGCTGGCCCGGCGCTATGCAAATGAGATCGAGGTGCTGATGGGGCTTGAATGCAACCTGATGGCCGCCGGAAAATGCGATGCCCCGCTGCCCGGCTGTGCGGACATTCCATGCGGAGCAGACCTTGCCCCGTTCGATGTGCTTCTGCTTGGCTACCACAAAGGCGTTTGGCCGGAGGATGCCGCAACGCGCGGTGCGTTCCGCGAATCGTTCGGCCTTGGCCATGCAAACCCTGTGAAGGTGGCCGAAGCGCTGCTTGAAACAGCAAACCGCTACCACATCGGGATGCTCTCCCACCCGTGCGAATACGTACAGGCCGATATTCCAACGCTTGCGCGCGGCGCGGCAGAGCTTGGTGTTTTGCTGGAAATCAACGCGAGCCACGTGAGCCTTTCGCCCGCGCAGCTCCGCGAAGCCGCTTCTTACGGCGCAAAGTTTGTCATCGGAAGCGACGCGCACACCCCTTCCCGCGTCGGGACGTTTGAACGGGCCATCCGTGCCGCGGAAGAAGCGCAGGTTGCGCATCTCGTCGTTAACGCAGAAGGCTTTCTAACTTAAAAAATATTTCAATATCAAAAAAATTTTTTTTAGATATTCACCGGGCACACAACCGTGTGCCGGTTTTATTTTTTTACATACATTTTTTCTTTCTATCAATAGATAAAATTTATAATTATAATAAATTAATTTTATAATATCTAAATTATATTTGCCGTCACGCTCTTTCTTCCGCTGAAATGCGGCAATCCCCCGTCAGCGGCGAAGCTGCTGCTTCTCAGTGCGCAATGGTCGCGCCGCGTTGCCGCAGAAGCGGCTTCCTTGCGCTCCCTTGCTCATTGGGCTTCCGCCTCGCCGCATCCCGCACTGCTCTCGCTCGGCTCCGCCCCTTTTATAAAGGGGGATTTTGGCAACCTGCAACCAAAAGGCTCCTTTCTAAAAGGAGCTGTCCGCGCAGCGGACTGAGGATTATTCTTTCTGCACCGCCCTTATCATTCCCCGTATTCCATGTTTTGCTTAATTTCGCCATGCTCTACTTCAAACGCCCTGATTCCTGCCGTTATATACATTAATATCTGACTGTTTGCCGAGCGCTCCTCATACTTACATATATACCTGAGTTTTCCCAACTTTTCTGCGCTGATGCGCAGCGAAAAATTCTTCTTATCTTTCATTTTCTTCTATTCCCGGTGCTGCGGAGATATTCCAGAACACCTCCAGCATCAGTCGTGCCCCAATGCGGAATCCATCAATGAAGCTTTCTCCCATTTCCGCAAGCAACATTGACCCTTTATCATCCACTACTTCGTCAAACTCCTTCCGCATTTCTTCCGGCAGCCGTTCCCGAAAACGGTCACACCGCCCGCCAGTGGCCTTAAGCAGGCGCATAGTTTCTTCGAGTGCAGGCTTATACGTTAGAAATGGATACAAGTTTCCATAATACAGTTCGCTTATTGATGATTTCATCTGTGTCCTCCTTTATTGTTTCTAATCAGTCACAATTATAGCAGAAAATCCAGCTATACTCAATATAAAGTTTCTAATTAGTCACAAGAGGGGCTTATGCAGTGGATTCTTCAAGATATTCCATTGGGGAGAAATATTCAAACAATTCGGATGGAAAGAAATATGACGCAGACGCAGGTGGTACGGCAACTTCAGCTTATGGGAAGTGAGATGTCCCGGAGCACGCTTGCAAACATAGAAGTTGGGCGCAGGAACATAAAAGCTAGCGATTTGAAAGCACTTAAGGTTCTTTTTGACGTAGATTACACTGCGTTTTTTCGGGAGTAATCATCCAGTCAGTTGGGTATTGAGAAAACAAGCAAATTTGAGCAAGCACACATTCGAAGATACGGCAATCCCCCGTCAGCGGCGAAGCTGCTGCTTCTCAGTGCGCAATGGTCGCGCCGCGTTGCCGCAGGAGCGGCTTTCTTGCGCTCCCTTGCTTACTGGGCTTCCGCCTCGCCGCATCCCGCACTGCTCTCGCTCGGCTCCGCCCCTTTTGTAAAGGGGGCTTTTGGCAACCTGCAACCAAAAGGCTCCTTTAGCAAAGGAGCTGTCGCCGCAGGCGACTGAGGATTGTCCTTATTCCCGCAGGGGCTGCGGTTTACGACACTCCCCCGCAAACATAAAAAAAGCGCGCCGCGCGGCGCGCCCAACGTTTCTCAACTGCCTTACATTCCGGAGAACAGGCGCACCGGAAGAATCAGGTAATAAAATGCGCTGCCCTGCACCGGCCGCACCACACAGGGGCTGATGTTGTTGTTCATGTCAAGATAGAGTTCATCTTCATCCAGCACGCGCAGCACATCCGTGAAATACTTTGCGTTAAAGGCAATCTCAATGTCCTCACCCATCGCATCCACAGCGATCTCCTCGTGGCTGCGGCCAAGCTCGCTGTTTGCGGCAATGGTCAGCTTATCGGAGGTGAACGTGAACTTGATGAGGTTGCTCTTGCCCTCGCGCGCCATCAGTGCAACGCGGTCGATGCCGCTCATCAGCTCCTGCCGGTTCACACGCACGCGGGTTTTGTGGCCATCCGGAAGGATCTGCTTGTATTTGATGAACTCTCCGTCCATCAGCCGCGCGGTGATGTTCGTATGCGAAAGGTCAATCATCACATGCGTTTTTGAAAAGATCATGTCGAACTCCTGATCGCTGTCCGGCAGGATCTTGCTGATTTCAAGAAGGGAGCGCGCGGGGATCACAGCGCTGCGGTCCGCAAGCATGCCGCCCGGGATGCGTTCCATGCGCATGGCAAGGCGGTAACCGTCCAGCGCAACAAGGGAAAGGTCTCCCTCATGCTGTTCGAGCAATGCGCCCGCAAGGATGGGCTTTGCATCGTCCTGCGCCGCCGCAAAAATGCACTGGCGGATCATGTTCTTGAACGCATCGCATTTCATTTTGATGATGTGCTCCCGCGTAACGGTGGACATGGTATGGAAGCCTTCCGCATCCTCGCCCTGCAGCGTGGTTTTAAAGGAGCCGCTTTCGATGGTGGCCGTTCCTTTTTTCACGTCGATGAACGTCATCTCGCCGGGCAGGCGGCGCACCATCTCGGAAAACAGCCTGCCGGGCAGGACGATTGCGCCTTCTTCCTGCACGGTTGCGGCCACGTTGGTTTCAATTTGAAGCGAAAGATCGGTGCAGCGTAAAAGCAGCCAGCCGTTTGAGGCTTCAAGGTAAATCCCTTCGAGGATGCTGACCGTTGTGCGGACGGACAGCGCCTTGATGACGGTCGAGATGCCGGCATTGAGTTCCTGTGTGTTAATGTGGATACGCATGGTGGACCTCCGTATTTTCAGTGCATGTTTTATAATAATAGTTCGTCGCCGTAGCAGTAGGGGGTGTGGGGGCTGTGGAAAACCCAAATTTTCCAAGAAAGGAAAACGGTTTTGGCTGTTGGAAACGCTGTGGACATCCCCCCGTGAATTCAACCGCTTTTCCACACCGTCCCCTCCGCCAACATTTTCCACATTTTCTCCCTGTGGATTCCACATCCGGGTGTGGATGGTTTTTGCGGCGCTAAGAAGGAATGCCTGATTCTTAATTATACCATACTGAAAGCTATGTTTCGAGGGAGGAAGGAAGTTTTTTGCGTGTTCAGTGTAGGATTACAATACATCTTGGACAGCGAGAAGAAAAAGGATGAAGGATTCGCACAAATCGGTTATTGTGAGTTTCGGAAAAACAACAAGGACCGAAAGGAAGTGCAAATCCCTCATGACAACTGT
>DCKB01000060.1 GCA_002320595.1 Christensenella sp. UBA1685 | reverse complement strand
TTGCGCAACTTATTGTACCTTATTCAAAGGCTGTATGAGCAGACAAAGGATTTCCGTCAAGCGGTCAGGCTCGCGCCACAGCGCATCAAGGAGGTATTTGCAGAGATTTTTGCGAAAGACCGGGAGGAACGAGAAGTGTAGCGCACATTACGCCGCAGCGTGAAAAAGCGCGACGAGCGCGAACGCTGATCTGCACCTTGAAAATTGAATATCGTGGAGATACCCACCATGCCCGGTAAGGACATCCAGAAGGAAACTCACGACATTGAACTTCCGCAGGCTATCATAGATTCCTTTGCCCGTTTCCTTGTTCCAGAGATACGGAAGTACTACGAAAGCGAGCAGGGGCAAAGGGAGTTTGAGGAATGGTTGGAGGAACAAGAAAAGAAACACTATGAACTATAAAAGCGGGAGACATAATTATCTCCCGCTTTTTATATTGGGTAATTCAAAAATTAACAGGAATACACAAAAAAATATCCATTGACACAATATGTTTTTATATTATAATAGACCTACATTCTGTTGTTTTTGCCTAGGAGGTGGTGTGCTTGTGAGCGAGATTGCAACCAATGTATTTGCTTCAAAAGAGTATTATTTGTTGCGTTGGATGGAACAACACCAAACTGAAACTGCCGCTGGGCGTTTTGTTAAGTTTTCACAGAATGAACTTGCCGATGAATATGGGAGTAGTCCGGCAACAATGAACAAGATGCTTACGAACCTTCGAAAAACAAATTGCGTACAACAGAAAAAGCGAGGCACCTATTATGTGACGGACGCGGGGCATAAAGTGCTTAAAAAAATGAAAGAACTTGAGGCAATAATCTTGGAGGCAAACAATGGCGATTCGAACTGAAACCGAAACTGTTATTAAGAGAATTCTCCCTTTTTTGAACAGACGCGGCTATGACACACTAAAAGATTTAGACTTTAAGACAGCGGCAACGATTACTAATAGCTATGGTTATAGGGACATCAGCGATTATCGACACTGAAATCGATGGAGCAGTTGGTATGAACAGCGGCATATTCAATAATCCTTTTATGATATGGGGAAGGTATAGGAAGAAGCTGTTCCGTTATTATCTGCCTGTATCATTTCAGTTTCATCATACCCAGATGGATGGCGCTCACGCGGGAAGGTTTCTGGCTAACCTGCTGAATGAGATCAGCCAGTTGAAATAGATTAATTCCAGTATCGCTCGATAATCGGAGGTTGCTATAAAGCAGATATCGAATAAGGAATATGAGAGGTACCGGCAGCACCAGACGGATAAGCTGCATGGCCGGATTCTGACACCGGACGGCCTCCGCGTCGTCTGCGCCGGTCTGGACAACGATCCGGAAAAGATCGGAAAGCACGTGCTGGAGATGCTGGCGAAGTTCAGAAATGAAGGTGACATAGAATGAAGGGATTTACCAGAAGCAATCCGTATCTCTCCCTCTGCGGACTGAATTGCAAACTGTGCTCGATGAATATCTCCGGGCATTGTGGAGGCTGCGGATTTGGGAATCAATCCTGCCCTATTGCCAGATGCAGTCTGGAGCACGGGAGCCCGGAGTATTGTTTCCAGTGCTCGGAATACCCGTGTGAGCGGTATGCGCATATTGATGAGGCCGACTCTTTCATCACGCACATGAACCAGAAAGCTGATCTGGAGAGAATGCAGAGAATCGGCGAGGAAGCCTATAATGCAGAGCAGGTGGAAAAACGTCAGATACTTGACCGGCTTCTCGCTGAATACAACGATGGACGGAAGAATACACTGTTCTGCCTGGCTGTCAATCTGCTGCCGCTGGAGGAGCTTAGGACGGTTTTCGTGGATGGTGACCTTCAACTGCCGGTCAAAGACAGAGCCAAACTGATGGAAAAGCGGCTGAAGGAAAAAAGCAGCGTCGAGCTAAAACTGCGGAGGAAATGATGTAATCAGATTGAAATTGTCTCTTGACTCTGCCATTGTGGCAGGCATTACAGTATTTTTCAGTTGGGAGGTACATTATGAGTAAATATGAACCGCTGTGGAAGTGGATAAAGGAAAATGGAACGGATAGTTTTAAACTGACGTTTGAAGAAATAGAGAAGATTGCCGGTATACCGATTGACCATTCATTCCTGAATTACAAGAAAGAACTGCTGGATTACGGATTCAAGGTGGGAAAGATATCGCTGAAGGAACAGACCGTGGCCTTCAGTAAGGAGATCCCCTCATGAAAAAATGCGAAATCGGCGACCTGTCGAGGATACTGTGTTTTTACCAGCTTGTGATCAGGGAAACAAGCGATATGCCACGTTATGGCCGGTGGATTTACGGTCTGCATCCTACAGAAGAGATGGTTGAAGATTATGTCCGGCAGGGAGTGATGTATCGTTTGGAAGATGGACAAGATATCGCAGCCGTTGTCGCAGTAACACCGTACCAGGGAGAGGACTATCACGGAATTGACTGGCAGGATGAACTGGCAGATGATGAAGTTGCTGTTGTGCATCTCCTTGCCGTGAATCCGCATTTTCAAAAACGCGGATATGCGAGAACGGCAATGAAAGAAGTAATCGAACTTGTGAGGGAAAAGAGTGTTAAGGCTGTCAGGCTCGACGCGCTGGAGTGCAATGCCCCTGCGCACAGGCTATATGAATCGCTTGGTTTCAAAAAACGTGATGTTCGCCGCTAGTATGCACCAAATACGGGATGGATTGATTTTTATCTGTTTGAGTATCTTTTGTGATAACGCATAGAAAGGATTGCTGTATGAAATACGCAGGAACTCTTATAGCAGTAAAAGATATGGAGATAAGCAAACGTTTCTATCATGATGTGCTGGGGCTTGACGTGGCTGCTGACTTTGGCGCAAATGTGATGTTGGATGGAGGCATTTTTCTGCAGACCTTGGATACTTGGGAGCAGTTTATCAGAACAGATAATGTAATCCTTCAAAATAACGCGGGAGAAATGTATTTTGAGGAAGAAGATATCGACGCTTTCTCAGAGCATCTGAGATCTTTTGAAATAAACTATGTACATGAATTGTTAGAACATCCTTGGGGTCAGCGTGTTGTCCGCTTCTATGATCCTGACGGCCATATCATTGAAGTCGGTGAGATGATCAAGGCAGTCATCGAACGCTTCCTTAAAAGCGGCATGACGCTTGAAGAGGTTGCAGAACGAATGGACGTGCCTGTGGAGTATGTCAGAAACGTTATAGGATTCTGACAAAGTCGGAATGGAGAATTTCCATATGCACAAAGAAGGTAAATGGGCAACGAGCATTCTTGAATTACAGGGGCCGGATGGGAAGTGGGGCTGTTTTCATTCGTTATCTCAGTTTTATCATGCTTCTATGACTACGGAGCAGGCTCTCAGAAGGCTGGAGCGGCTGGGATTTACCATAGAAGACGAACCTATTAAGAAGGCTCGTATATGAGCGATTGCCTTTCCGGCAAGAATACGACCCCGGACAGACGTGAAAAGATACATGATTGGGATGTTTTTACTGCATTGATCCTGTCGACCTGGATCAGGCGCTTCACTTCAGACAACACAGCAGCGAATATGACTGCCGAACAATGGGCGGCTGTCGTGACAGCAGCCTTCGAGAAAGGAACTTTCGACAGAAAGGCTTATGAAACTGCTTATCGGGATATACTGCGTCCCAGTGGAGGACGGCTTTTAAATCCGGCTAATTTCTACCCGGTTTCCCTGCTTAACGGATGTCTTAACATAGAAGCTGAAGAAGCCTTCGTTGAATGGCTGATCACCCAAGAGGACGGCATTTATTATATATATACGGTAACTCTATCAAAATCCTTCCCGAAATGTTTGAGAGCAGACAGGCAAGCCGCTTTCTGGGAGCTGTCGAACTGCTGGCGGATTACAGTTGCGCAGGAAATAAACTTAAGTATGTGGCTGATTGGCTTGAAGCAAACAGGAAACTAAGCGGCAAATGGGACATGGGACCAGCGGCAAAGGATCAGATATATTTCCCTCTCCGATGACTGGCGATCGAAAAGTTCTCGGGAAAACGACTGTACGGAGCGGATTGATCAGCTCATGAAGAAGCTTAAAGGAGAGGCATGAGTATAAACCGATCCAGCTTTTCGGGATGAGTGGAGGTCGCCATGAAGCAGATATCGAATAAAGAATATGAGAAGTACCAACAGTACCAGACCGATAAGCTTCATGGCCGGATAATATTGCTTTTTGTCAACTTGACTCTTTAGGTTATGCCGGATCAGGAGATAAACTACGAGGAATCAATTCACCAAAGCTTCTTGATGAAATAGCACATAGCGTTATGGACTCAACGCTCGGATCGCCGCGTGTAGGATATCATTGGAGTGCCTATGACGTCGATGCAACAGTGGTGGGTAACAGTGATTATGCGCGCCTTGACTATAAGTATTGGGATTCAGAGGTTCGTCAGAAAATAGAAGGACTTCGAACTAAAGGCAACTCATAGTGGGGAGAATCTCAATATAGTAAAGAAAAATGATGTTCTTATTGCTTCGACCAGGGATGGAACCCTTGGTAAAGCGTGCGTTTATGATGCAGATTATTCAGCTATTGCTGACGGACATGTCACCATAATTCGAGTTGATAAACAAAAGATATATCCGTATTATCTTGCTGACTACATCCGAAATGGGTTTGGCGCAATTCAAGTTAATCTGCTCTATACTGGCTCGACGGGGTTAATTGAATTGATTCCAGAGCAAGTTGATTGTCTGGTTATCGAAACTCCAGTATTTGAGGAACAAGTTCGTATTTCCGGAGAAATCCGAGCGCTTTAACACAGGTACATGGATAAACTGAACGAAGCAGAGACTCTGCTAAAGCAAGCTAAGGAAATAATCTAATAGATGGACAGAGGGTCAAGGCGCAAAACCTTGACCCTCTGTTTCTGTGTTGACATTACAGCCACACCAGTACGGCGAAACCACCGCGGAAATAATAGGTGTTCGTGTAATGTCCATTTGGTGGAGCCGAGGAGAGTCGAACTCCTGTCCGAAGACCCGTCCACAAGACTTTCTACGAGCGTAGCCGATGCTTTAGCGTTCCCTCCATCCGGCCCCCAGCGGCAGGGTCAGGATTTTAGTAGCTTCATAAGATCCCACCTGCGGCAAAGCTTATGCAGGCTGGTTCCCCACATTGATGACGCCCGTGATCCCGGTCGTGGGCAACCGGGGACGGACGGTCACTGCTTAAGCAGCGACGGGTACGAAATTAGATTCGTCAGTTGTTTTTTAATTTCCCGCTTTTAACGAAGCGCGGGGCTTCGGCTCGCTTATCCGGCTTCAGCGATCCCCGTCGAAACCATTTACGGCCCCATACAGGATGCCGCCGTACCCTGCGGCATCCTGTGGCTGCGCATTTGCTGCGCTGTGCTTATATTATATCATAAACAACGCAAAATGCTCAATCCACATTCTTCATCCGGCGCTCGATGTCGCGCTTGGCATCGCGCTCCGCAAGATCATGGCGTTTGTCATAAAGCTTTTTGCCCTTGGCAACGGCAAGTTCCAGCTTCACAAGGCCGTCCCTCAGGTAAAGCCTGAGCGGAATCAGGCTGTACCCATCCGCCTGTGCAAGGGACTGGAGTTTGCGGATCTCCTGTTTATGCAGCAATAGTTTTCTTTGGCGGAACGGATCCGCGTTGAAAATGTTCCCCTGCTCATAGGGGCTTACATGCATGCCAATGAGAAACGCCTCGCCATTTTTTACCTGTGCATAGGAGTCCTTCAGGTTCACCTTGCCTGCACGAATGCTTTTCACTTCGGTGCCGACAAGCGCCAAACCGCATTCGTATGTGTCTTCAATGAAATACTCGTGCCTCGCTTTGCGGTTTTCCGCAATTTGCCGCACGCCCTTCTTGACCGGCAATGCCTTCCCCCCTTCCATAATGCGGTCTATATTATACTATTTCTCTGGATCCTTTGCAACTTTCCCCGGGTTCTTTGCACGCCGGCGCCGCTTTGACGGCTGTTTGCCATCCGCAGGCTTCGGTTTCTCCTCCGCCGCCTTCGGTTTTTCCTCCCCGTTCTTTGGCTTGGGTGCGCCGCCGTTTGCACTCGGGACCAATTCAAAGTCCACGTTGCTGTTTTCCAAATCCACCCCTGCTACACGCACGCGTACAAGGTCGCCGAGCCGGAACACGCGCTTTGAATTCCTGCCCACCATGCGATAATTCTTCGCATCGCAAACATAAAAATCCCCTGCGATAGAGGTCACGCGCACCATTCCCTCAACCGTGTTGCCCAGCTGCACAAAAAAACCATACTGCGCAACCCCCGAAATAATCCCCGTTTCGACCGTGCCGATGCGCGATTGCATGTATTCGCACTTCTTTAAATCATCCGCCGCACGTTCAGCCTCCATGGCTGCGATCTCCCGCTCCGAGCAATGGCGGGCGATCTCTTCCAGCGTCTCTTCATAACGTGCAATACGTTCTTTTGTCATCTCTCCGCGCAGCAGCTCGCGCAGCATCCGATGTACCATCAGGTCCGGATAGCGGCGGATTGGGGAGGTAAAGTGACAATAGCACGGTGCAGCAAGCCCAAAGTGCCCCAGACATTCCGGCGCGTACCGTGCCTTGCGCATGGAGCGCAGCACCACGCGGCTTATAACGTTTTCTTCTTTTGTTCCTTTTGCTTTTTGCAGGATCTTCTGAAACGTCTGAGGTTTCACATTGCCAATGTTCTTAATGCCATAACCAAGCGTGTTAAGAAATGTATTGAGATCCGCAAGCTTTGTTTTGTCCGGCGTTTCGTGCACGCGGTAAACGAGCGGCATCCCAAGTTCAAACACGTGCTGTGCAACGGTTTCATTTGCAATCAGCATAAACTCTTCAATCATGCGGTTGGAAACACCGCGTGATGCAATGGAAATATCCGTTGGTTTACCCGCAGGATTGAGCGTGATTGCCGCTTCGTCCAAATCAAAGTCGATGCTGCCCCGCTTCACCCGCTGCGCATTCAAAAGTTCCATTACTGTGCGCATTTCCTCCAACATCGGAACAACATCCGCATATTTTTGGCACAGTGCAGTATTGCCGTCAAAAATCGCATTTACGTCGTCATATGTCATGCGATGTGCCGTCTTGATCACGGTTTCCGAAAAGCGGTGTGCCGTTACCTTGCCGTTTTTCCCGATCTCCATAAAGCAGGAGATCGTAAGCTTTTCCGTGCCTTCGTTAAGCGAGCAGACTCCGTTGCTCACATCCGGCGGAAACATGGGAAGAACCCGGTCCGGGAAATACACGCTCGTGCCGCGCTTGTAAGCATCCGCATCAAGCGCTGTTCCTGGCTGCACATAATGGCTCACATCCGCAATATGCACGCCAAGCAGCCACCCATCCTTGAGCTTTATAAGGGATACAGCATCGTCAAGGTCCTTCGCATCCGCACCATCGATGGTGATAATTGGCAGGTTCCGCAGATCCTCACGCCGCGCAACCGTATCCGCATCGACCGGTTTGTTCAGGCTGCGTGCCTGGCGGATTGATGCTTTTGTAAACGTTTCGGGCAAATCCAGCCGGCGAATCACAGAAAGGATGTCCGTCCCTGCCTCATCCTTCCCGCCAAGCACCTCGGTAATTTCTCCCATCAGCGGGCGGCGGCCATCCGGATACTGCGTAATCTTTGTGACAACCTTATCGCCATGCTTCGCGCCTCCTGTTGCCGCCTCATATACCAGCACATCCATATAGAGCCGCGTATCGTCCGGAATCACGTACCCGCCGGGCGCACCGTGGCTTTGTTCAAATGTGCCTACAACAGCGCTCTGCGCACGCACAGCGATCAGCATAACCTCCGCTTCCGCGCTGCCGTTGCGGCTGACCGTCTCCGTTGGCCTTACCCAGACCTTGTCGCCATGCATTGCGCCATGCATCGCATCTGCGGGCACAAACATATCGGGGCTGCCATCCTCCGGAATAAAAAAGCCATATCCGCGGGCATTGCCCTGCATGCGCCCATAGATGAGCCCCGTCTGTTCCGGCAGCGCCAATTTGCGTTTACGCGTCAGAATCAGCCTGCTTTCAGAAAGCAGGCGTTCCACAGCCATCGCGGCTGCGTCGCGCTCCTCCGCCTCAAATTCTTCTAAAAGCGTTTCCGGCGCAAGCGGTTTTCCTTCGCGGCGGAGCGCTTCGATCACTCTGTTTTCCATTTCGTTTTCCTTCGTTTCCTTTCACCTTCTTTTTTCAGTATCAGAGGGTTCCCGCTTTCGCGCGTTTCAACGCAAAAAAGTGTGCCGGCAAAATGCAGGCACACCCAAGAAATCGTGAGGTAACTCAGCCGATGATCATCATCGCAATCGCCAACACGCCGATAACAGCGCCCAATACGATGGTGATCTTCTGAAGCTTAGCTTCCCTGCTGGCCCTGCGGCCGCGCGCGGTGAACGAAGCGGTATCGCCGCCGAAGGCGCCGCCAAGGCCCGCGCTCTTGGTCTGCTGCATCAAAACCACGGCGATTAACGCCACGGAAGCAAGAATGAGGACTATGTTAACGATTATTCCTAACGTTTCCATAATATATACAACCTCCTAATTGACTGCAAGGGGCATTATACCATGCGGATGCCGAAAGCGCAAGCATTTTCACCGCATCCGCATGGTTTTGCACGCATTTTGACTTTTTCGGCAAACTGAACTCACGGTTCAAGGAGACTTCTGCCCGACATCTCCTCCGGGACAGGCAATCCCATCAGCGCAAGCAGCGTGGGCGCAAGATCGCACAGCCTTCCGCCCGTGCGGAGCTTTGCCTCTTTCCGCATATCATCCACAAGAATAAGCGGCACAGGGTTCGTAGTATGCGCGGTAAAGGGCTCTCCATCCGGCCCAACCATCTGCTCGCAGTTACCGTGGTCCGCCGTGATGATGGCACGCCCCCCTGCTTTAAGGATTGCAGAGACCACCTCGGCCGCGCATTCGTCCACCGCGTGCACCGCCTTCACGGCAGCCTCCATCACGCCCGTATGGCCAACCATATCCGGATTTGCGAAATTCAGGATCATCACATCATACTTGCCGCTTTCGATGCGCTTTACGGCCTCCGCCGTTACCTCGTATGCGCTCATTTCAGGCTTGAGGTCATAGGTCGCAACCTTGGGGGACGGGATCAGCGCGCGGTCTTCGCCCGGATTGGGCGCTTCCACCCCGCCGTTAAAAAAGAACGTTACATGCGCATATTTCTCCGTTTCCGCAATGCGCAGCTGCGTTTTATTCATCGAAGAAATATATGCGCCGAAGGTGTTGGAAAGGTGCTCCGGCTTGAACGCCACATGCACACGCGTGCCAAAGGTCTTATCGTATTGCGTCATGCAAACATAGTGCAGCGGGAAGAACCCTTTTTTGCGGTCAAAGCCATCGAACTCCGGCAGGATAAACGCACGGGTAATCTCCCTTGCCCGGTCCGGCCGGAAATTGAAGAAGATCACGCTGTCATTCGCCCGAACCGTGCCAACCGGCGCGCCGTTTTCTGTAATGACCACAGGAATGATAAATTCATCCGTCACACCTGCATCGTAGGAAGCTTGCATTGCCGCCTCGGGATCCTCCGCTTGAATGCCTTCGCCATAAACGAGCGCCGCATATGCTTTTTCCACGCGTTCAAAGCGGTTGTCCCGGTCCATTGCGTAATAACGCCCCATCACGGTCGCAATTTTACCGCAGCCAAGCGCTTTCAACTCGTTTTTCAGCGCATGGATATATCCCTTGCCGCTTTCAGGCGGCACATCGCGCCCATCCATGAAGCAGTGGATGAATACGTTTTTCAGGCCGTTTTCGCGCGCGAGTTTTACCAACGCATAAAGATGCGTTAAGTGGCTGTGTACGCCTCCATCGCTGCAAAGGCCATAAAGATGCAGGGCGCTATTATGCTTTTTGCAGTTTTCCACCGCGCCAAGGAAAGCTTCGTTGGAGAAAAAATCTCCATCTTCAATGGACTTTGTAATGCGCGTCAGTTCCTGATAAACCACCCGCCCTGCGCCGATGTTCAGGTGGCCAACCTCAGAATTGCCCATCTGGCCGGCAGGAAGGCCAACCGCGTTCCCGGATGCTTCAATCTGCGTATGCGGGTATGCATTCCAAAGCTCCCGGATATGCTTTACACCGTCCGCACGGATCGCGTTTCCATCGACGTTCTCCCGGCAGCCAAAGCCGTCGAGAATAATTAATGCAGTAATCTGTTTCATTTCGCCCCTCGGTAGTTCACAACCCTAGCGAAATCCTCCGCCTTCAAGCTTGCACCGCCGATCAGGCCGCCGTCTATCTCCGGCATGGCCATCAGTTCGGATGCGTTCTTCGGGTTCATGCTGCCGCCATACTGGATACGCACAGCTTCCGCCGTTCCGGGGCAATAGAGCCGTTCCACCGTTTTGCGGATGCAGGCGATCGTTTCATTGGCCTGTTCCTTCGTTGCGGTTTTCCCGGTGCCGATTGCCCAGATGGGTTCGTAGGCGATTACAAGCCGTTTTACATCCCCCGCCGCGATGCCGGATAGTGCAGCCTCCGTTTGGGCGGAAACGACCTGTTCCGTCTCGCCCGCTTCGCGCTGGGCAAGGGATTCGCCTACGCAGATGATGGGCGTAATGCCGGCTGCAATGGCAGCCTTTGCGCGCCCGTTCACGGTTTCATCCGTTTCTCCAAAGTACTGCCTGCGTTCGCTGTGTCCGACGATTGCATACGCAACGCCTATTCCCTTGAGCATTGCCGCACTGATCTCGCCCGTGTATGCACCTTTTTCCGCCCAGTGAACATTCTGCGCGCCGACAAAGAGATTCGTACCCTTTGTCAGTTCCACCGCAACAGGGAGATCAACAAACGGCGGGCAGATGACAACATCGCACGCCGCATCCGCCACAAGGGGGATTAACGCCGCAATCAGTTCTTTTGCCTCTGCGGGCGTCATGTTCATTTTCCAGTTTCCCGCAATGATGGGTTTGCGTTCCATACTTCTTTCTCCTTTTATTTCGAAAGCTTATTTGTCGTTCAGTGCGGCTACACCGGGAAGAATCTTTCCCTCCAGGAATTCAAGGCTTGCGCCGCCGCCCGTGGAAATATGCGTCATCCTGTCCGCAAAGCCAAGTTTTTTTACCGCAGAAGCAGAATCGCCGCCCCCGATGATCGTCGTGCCTCCGCATTCTGCACAGGCCTCTGCCACAGCGGCCGTGCCTTTTGCAAACGCAGGGAATTCAAACACGCCCATCGGGCCGTTCCAAATAACGGTTTTCGCCTTTTTGATTTCTTCCGCAAAGAGGCGGCATGTTTCCTCGCCGATGTCAAGCCCCTGCCAGCCCGCCGGGATTGCATTCGACTTTACGGTTTTGTGCTGCGCGTCCGCAGAGAAGTTGTCCGCCACAACGGTATCCACCGGCAGCAGCAGCTTTACGCCCCGCTCTTTCGCTTCCGCCATCAGCTCGCCTGCAAGCCCGATGCTGTCCGCATCGAGCAGAGAATCGCCGATTTCATATCCCATTGCCTTGAAAAACGTGTACGCCATGCCCCCGCCGATGATAAGCGTATCGCACTTCTGCAGCAGATTCTTGATGACGCCGATTTTATCCGCCACCTTTGCACCGCCGAGAATCGCAACGAACGGGCGTTCCAGCTTTTCCAGCGCATCACCCATGATGGAAAGCTCTTTGCCAATCAGGAAGCCGGCAACGGCGGGAAGGTAGGCCGCAACGCCCGCCGTGGAGGCATGCGCACGGTGCACGGTGCCGAATGCGTCTGAAACATAGAGCTCTGCAAGAGAAGCAAGCTCCTTTGCAAATGAGGAGTCGTTCTTTTCCTCTTCTTTGTGGAACCGCAGATTTTCCAAAAGCAGGATCTCACCATCGTTAAGCGCCATAGCCTTTCTTTTGGCCTCCGGGCCGATACAGTCCTCCGCAAAGCCGATCTTTACGTTAGGAAGGAGCTGCGCCAAACGCACCGCTACGGGCTTTAGGGAAAACTCCGGCTTGGGCTCACCCTTCGGGCGGCCGAGGTGAGAGCAGAGAATCACGCGCGCCCCGTGTTCAAGCAGGTAGTTTACCGTGGGCAGAGACGCTGTGATTCGCTTGTCATCCGCGACCTCGCCCGCATCGTTAAGCGGCACATTGTAGTCCACGCGGACCAATACACGCTTGCCTTTCACGTCAACATCCATAACGGTCTTTTTCGCCATTTTGATCTATCCTCCCAAAAAACAATACTATGCCTATTTTTACCGATACTATTTTAACACATACGGCCAAGATTGCCAATTTGTGAATTTCAATATCTCCCCTGCCCGTCATTATAGACGGTTTGACATGCCTGTGATATAATGCGCATATGAAACGCCTACTCGCATTTTTTATTATATCGGCACTGCTTTTTGCCCTCTCTGCCTGCGGATCGGATGCGCCATCCACTCCGCTCGTGGATGTTGGTGCTTCCCCTGCGCTTTCCGGAGCGGACAGCGTAGGTTCAGACGCCGCTGCGTTCAACGCTGAGAACGGAAAAACTCCGGCCGCGCGTGTGGATGATACGGCTGCGGCCGTATATAACGGCACGGAAGGCATCACGCTTTATGGCGCAGCAGCCTATACCAACACGGGCGATTGCCCCATCACCATCGAATCTGCCGTTTTCACCTTTACTGCCGGTGGCGAAACCTTTGAGCACAGCTTTGTGCCGCCGCTTGCTGAATACGCCGTGCTGATGCCTGGTGAAACCTCTTTCCTGACGGCTTGGGTCCCTCAGGCTTCGGAAACCGCGCTTTCCGCCGGAATGGAGGTTTCTCTTTCCGTTTCGCTTACCCCGCGCCGCGCAGAGGCCGCACGCACTTTGCTCCTTGTGGATCGCCTCTACCTTGCGGATAATTACCCCAACTTTACCACCCTCTCCGGCCGCATCACTTGCGCAGGCGCATTGGGTTGTGAAATGAACATCATCCATATCGGCTTCTATGATGCCGAAGGAACGTTCCTCGGGGCGTGGTATTTTACAAAGAATACGCTTCTTGAAGGGGAGGAATCCAAAAACTTTGTGGTGCAAATGCACGGCCTGCCGCTTGATTCGCTGGCCGAACGTGCAAACTCGGTCAGCGCCATCGGATTTGGTTTTACGCTGTGATTTCCCTGCCGCCATTTGGTACGAACACGAAAGGGTGATGCGTCTTCTGATGCATCACCCTTTTTTCGCCGGGAAGTGCCCGCGACCCACCCTCACGGCAGGACCGGCGCTGCGGTAAAAACAATAAACGTAATTTTTGCAGATGTTACGATGCCGGGATCACATTGCTTCGGGGATTTGAACCCCGCGCGTCCCCGCGCGCTACCATCTGTGCCGCTTCCTTCTCAAGCGGCTGAGATCGCACCCGCTTCCTTCCGTTACACGCTTTCCGGCCGGATTTTGTTTTAAAATGATTCCAGAAGTTCCGTGGTCCAGTTTTTCTCCTGAATAACGGCGTCAAGCTCGCGCAGTTCCTTGGATAGCACATCGATTTGCTTCTGCATTGCCGCCACATCCACCGTGCTTTTGATGCGGATTTCACCGATTGTGCGCCGCGTTACAAGCGCGCTCGCATTGTCGCAAAACGTGCGCAGCACGCCGATTTTTCCAGCGAGGCAATCCCGGCGCGCAAGAAGCGCGGTCAGGCTTTCCCCTTGGACATACGTTGCGCTGTTGGTAAGGTTGATGCGTGCAATGAGCGATTCAAGCGCGGCATAAGCCGCATCAAGCGCTTCCAAAAGGGCTGCCGGCTCCTCCGCCGGGCGCTCCCCTTCCTGCACCTGAGCATTGTTCATCAGCCGGCTTTCCAACTGACGTACCCTGGTTTGCAGCTCCGCCCGCTCGGTCAGCGCATTTGCCAGTTTCATATCCGTTCCTCCATCTCTCATGTTTCTTGTTTGTATTATAGCACCGTTCCGTGCGGTGCGCCATTGTGTGCGGCAGACTTTCCCTCGCTCCCGGTTTCTTCCGGCCCGCCCGTTTCCTGTTTTTTTCCGTGTTCCTTTAAGCAGCCGGGCAGGGAACCGGAAAGGATAATTGCCTTTTTTGCGCACCATGGCCCAACGAGCTCATATAATACGGAGGATGAAAGAATGATTGCAAGCAGAATATCTCCCATTTCTTCCGGCAGAATCCGCTTCGCAAGAAATGCAAGGCCGATGGCTACGCCTGCCTGCGGGATCAATGCCAGCCCCAAATAGCGTTTCACCACTTGGTTTTGCCTCGTAACGGCAGCGCCATAGTACGCTCCAAAGTATTTTCCCACAATGCGCACGATCACGTAAACCGCTCCAACAGCTCCCGCTGTGCCAAGCGCGGGAAGCGAAAGGCTCATGCCCGAAACCACGAAAAACATGGATGTAATGGGCGGAGCAAAATCGTTTATTTGTTCAAACAATCCCTCATCCTTTGTGACGTTCACATAGACTGCCCCAAACACCATGCAAGAGAGCAGCGGAGAGACAGCAAAAGCCGCACAAACGCCGGATAACATGAGAAGCATGGCCACCGCAAGGATCAACCGGTTGTCCCGGCTGCGCTTTGGGCTGAGCAGCTTGCTTAGCAGCAAACCGCATAAGGCGCCTAACAGCAACGCACCCGCATTGTACGCGATCGGCCTTGCAAATGCCCATGCACAAAGCCCCTTCACGCCCCCCGCTGATACGGCTGCGGCAGCTGCGCTGAATACCAGGAGGCATACTGCATCGTCAAGTGCAACCACTTGCAAAAGCGTATCTATAAACTTGCCTTTCGCCCCGTATTGGCGAATGGTCATCATTGTGCTCGCGGGTGCGGTAGCCGTTGCAATTGCGCCAAGCAGCACGGTAAGCGCCCATGGCAGAGCGAACAGAAAGCGCAGCACAAGCGCAACCAAAATACCAGCTGCCAAAGCCTCAAACAGCGTCAATACGGCAACGCCTATGCCCGTATTCTTCAGAACGTCCTTTTTAAAAAAGCGTCCGACGCCAAATGCGATGAAAGCAAGCGCGATATCACTGATAAAGCCCATCCGCGCAAGCATCGGTTCCGGCACAAGGCAAAGGCAGCATGGGCCAATCAGGATACCCGCAAGAATATACCCGCTCACATCGGGGAAATGTAATTTTTTTGTGAGGCGTGTAACCAAGAAACCTGCAAACAAAATGATGGAAAGCACCAAAAGCACCCTCGTGGCTTCTCCCATCTGCGCATAAATCTGCTCAATTGCTTTGCGCATCCCATGCGCCTCCTTCCCAAACCGTTTGCCTTACCGAATTTGTTGTGGTATAGTATATGGAACATTCGGCATAATGTAAAATAATAATTATATTTGCCCGTATAAATTATCATTATATATGTATGGAGAATATTTGTCATGATCGATCCCAAGCTTGAAACGCTCTTACGCGTAGCTGAAGCCGGAAGCTTTACGCAGGCGGCAAAATCTCTTTCTCTGACGCAGCCGGCGGTAAGCCAGCATGTGAAGCAATTGGAAAAAGAGCTTGGCGTGCGCATTTTTAACCGCAGCGAAGGCCAGCTCCGGCTCACAGGCGAAGGGGAACTCGTTTTAGGGTGTGCCAAACGCATGCGTATGCTGTACCAAAACCTCCGGCAAAGCCTGAGGGATTATCCGTTGCGCGCGATGCGCCTTTCCGTTGGCATCACGCATACCGCGGAAAGCAACCTGATTGCGGAAGTGCTTGCGCAATATTGCAGCGAAACCCCCGGCGTGCGCCTAACAATCCTTACTGATACCATAAATAATCTTTATGAAAAGCTAAAAACCTACGAAATCGACATCGCGGTTGTAGAAGGAAAAGTGCACGATGCCTCTTTCAATTCCATTTTGATTGATACAGACTGCCTCGTGCTCGCGGTCGCTAACGAAAGCCCGCTTGCGCAGAAAAGCAGCGTCACATTGGATGAACTGAAAAAGGAAAACCTGATTCTGCGCCTGCCAAGTTCCGGGACGCGCAATCTGTTCGTTTCCCACCTTGAGAGCAACGGTATGTCCATTGATGAATTCAACATCATTCTCGAAGTTGATAACATCGCCACCATCAAGGATTTGATCCGGCGCGGGTTCGGGGTTTCCATCCTCGCAAAAAGCGCCTGCTATGACGAGGCCAGCAAGGGCAAGATCCGCCTGCTTCCGGTTGAAAACCTCGGCATGATCCGCGAAGTGAATCTGGTGTATACCCCGGATTTCGGCCATGTGTCCATGCTGCATGACATCGCGCGCATTTACGAGGAATCCCTGCGTTTGCGCCGAAGCGGTGTGCGTGGTATACTGTAATTGCGTATATTAAATTCAGGAGGAATTTATGGTCATCGCTTTGATTGGGGAAAGCTGCACGGGGAAATCCACCCTTGCAGGCATGTTAAAAGAGAAGCTGGGAGCTTTGGTGTTTTCAGGGAAAGACTATCTTCGCCTTGCAAAAGGCGAGGGGGACGCCCGGCAGGCATTTTGCACGCTCCTTGCAGCGCATATGAAGCCGGATGCGGAGCCGTTCATTTATGTCATCAGCGAGAAGGAGCACCTTGCTTTCTTGCCGGCGGGCGCACTGCGAATACTCGTCACGGCAGAGCTTCCCGTCATTCAGGAACGTTTTGCCCGGCGCACGGGCGGCAAGCTTCCCCCACCGCTTGCGGCAATGCTTGAAAAAAAGCACGGTATGTTCGATGCAGAGCCGCATAATCTTCTCATCAAAAGCGGCGAGATGAGCATGGATGCTGCCTGTGCCGCAATTATGGAGCGGATCGCATGAACTCGCAGGCGCTCTCGATCCGTATTCTGGAGTGTGAAGAGAGCAAGGAGCAAATCGCAACCGAGATTCTTTCCGCGCTCCCTGCCTGGTTCGGCATTCCGGAATCCACGGCAGAATATATCCGGGAAAGCAAACATATGCCGTTCTTTGTGGCATACTCGGACAGAGTGCCCATTGGGTTTCTGGCCATAAAGCGCAACACGCATTATGCTGCGGAAGTTTACGTGATGGGCGTTCTGCCCGAGCACCACCGCTGCGGCGCGGGGCGTGCACTCCTTTCGCGCTGCCATGCATGGTGCAAAGCGCAGGGCTGCGAGTTTTTGCAGGTAAAGACGCTGGATGCATCCTTCCCGGACGAGGGGTACGAAAAAACGCGCCGCTTCTATGAGGCGATGGGCTTCCGCCCGCTGGAATGCCTGCCGCTTTGGGGCGAATCCTGCCCCTGCCTTATGATGGTTCTGGCGCTTTAGGCGAATTCGCTTTCAAAAGCCAACAGGGGACGGCAGCATAATTTGCGCCGTCCCCTGTTGCTTTTTCCTAATGGCCCCTTATTTTCCGCAGAATATCTCCCGCCTGCACCGGCTCAATGCAGCCAATGTGGAGGCGCTGTTTTGGATGCGGTGCAGTCTGTTGCGTTTCCCCCGCCTCGTTGCGGATGCTGCGGACGGTAAATGTGCGCGAAATATCACCCGGAGAAAGGATGGAAAGCACATCGCCGTCAGCAAAACGGTTTCTCTGTTCAACATAAGCAGTCTGCGCTTGCGCATCGTAGGAAAGCACGACGGCGCTGATCTGCGCTTCAGACACATAGTCCGCACTCTGCGGGGCCTGCCCCGCCGCGCCCGGGTCTCCGAAGGCGAAGCCCGTCGTGTACGGCCGGTGGCTCGCATAGTCAAGCTCCTTTGAAAGTTCGGCCGGCAGAGGTTCATCCGGCGCGGCCGCATAGCGGTCAAGGGCCATGCGATATGCGTTTACAACCGTTGCCACATAAGCGATTGATTTCATCCGTCCTTCGATCTTCAGGCTGTACGCGCCCGTTTCGATGACGGCGGGCAGGTGCTCAATGAGGTTCATATCGCGCGCGTTCAGGATATAGGTGCCAAGCGCATCCTGATCAATCCCAAAATACGCGCCGTTGTGCCCACGTTCCCGCAATTCATACGTCCAGCGGCAAGGCTGTGCGCATTCTCCCCGGTTGGAATCCCGCCCTGCGATATAGTTGCTGAGCAGGCACCGGCCGGAATAGGAAACGCACATTGCGCCATGCACAAAAATCTCCAACTCCAGCGCATCCGGCAGCGCGGCGCGCATCTCCTTTATTTCTGCAAGTGAAAGCTCCCGCGCAAGCACGATACGGCAGATTCCCGCCTCGTGCCAGAACATAGCGGCCTCGGCATTGAGCGTATTGGCCTGCGTGCTCAGGTGCAGCGGCAATTCCGGCACGGTGTCCCGTGCAACCCGGATCACGCCCGCATCGTTGACAATGAGCGCATCCGTCCCCGCAGCGCGGATCTGCCGCAGAAGCGCCGGCAGCGCCCGAAGGTCCGTATCGCGTGCAAACGCATTGCAGGCAACATAAACGCGCTTGCCGCGCGCATGCGCATAAGCGCAAGCCTCACTGAGGCCATCCGCAGTGAAGTTGTCCGCATAGTTTCTAAGGCTCATCGCCTCCGCACCGAGATAGACGGCGTCCGCACCAAAGCGCAGCGCCGTCACGAGCCGTTCCATATTGCCTGCCGGAGCAAGCAACTCCGGCAGGACTGTTTTTCTTTCTTTTTTTATTGCGCTGTATTCCATGAATCCCTGTACCGTTCCACGTTGGCATTGTGTTCCTCAAGCGTTTTCGCATAGGCGTTTTCGCCCGTTGTCGCATCCATCAGGCAGAAATACAGGAACCCTTCGGAAACATAATCCTCGTTGGGGTAAAGCGCCGCGCGGATCGCGCGTTCGCCCGGGTTGCAGATCGGGCCGAGCGGCAGCCCATCATGCACATGCGTGTTATAAAGGGAAGGATCCCGCATCTGCTCCTCCGTATAGGTCAACGTTCCGGAAACGTTAAAAATGTACTTAAGCGGCGCGTCGGACTGCAGCTTCATCCCTTTGTTCAGGCGGTTGTGGAACACGGCCGAAACCTTGGCAAAATCGCTTTCCACCTTCGCCTCCTTTTCGATCAGGGAAGCGAGGGTAATAACCTCGTCCATCGTCATGCCAAGCTCTTTTGCGCGGGCGGTGTATTCATCGTTGAACACGTTGCGGAAGCGCAGGAGCAACCGCGTAATGATGGATTTTGCGGACTCATCGGTATAGATTTCATAGGTGTCCGGGAACAGGTACCCTTCCAGCAGGTAATTGCGCGCCTGCGCCGGGTTTTGTTCAATGGCCGTCAGGAACGAGTAGTCAAACGCCTCCCCGGTTTTGCACAGCGCAAGGAACTCCTCCGTGTTGGGGAGCACGCCCAGCGAGACGAGCTTTTCCGCTATGCCCTCCACCGTTGTGCCTTCCGAAATCGTGAGGCGCGTGGTGGCGCGCGGCGGATTGCCCTTGCAGACGATATCGAGAATCTGTCCCACGCTCATGTTGCGTGAAAGCACATAGGTGCCTGCTTTGAGCTTGCTCGTTTTGCCTGTGAAATCCGCATAGATCTTAAATACGGTCTTGCTTGAAATCAGGCCCGGAAGCTGGTTCCCTTCCGCGTCCGTCCCCCCTGCCTCATAGAGGAGCTTCGCAATGCGTGAAGCGCCGGAATTTGAAGGGATTGTAACCGTGATGGGCGTAGCATCATTCGCATCCACCGGCGCAAACAGCTTCTCGAAAGCGACCTTTGCCCCCACAAAGAGCAGCGTAAGGCAAATCCCGAGGCTCAGCAGAAACACGATGAGCGGCCGCATGCGCCGCCACATGCGTTTCATGTCCGGATTGTCGCGGCGCGCTCCGCCGTTGCCGTGCTCCATAGCTATCCTTCCAACATGCCGAGGTCAATATCAATCGCCTCCGCAAGGATCTTGTAAACATCGCCCAGCATCACATTCAGGCGGTATTCAGCGAGCAGATACTCCGAAGCGTCCCGGTTGAGCTGGAGTACCTCGCCGATTTTCTGCAGGCGCTCCATGCAGGCATCATCCTTCTTTCCCTGCACCATCGCGGCCTGTGCCTGCATTTGAAGCTGGTGGTATTCTTTGATGAGCGCCTTTGTCGTTTCATTTGCAAACGCCTTTTCCTGCGTTTGTTTATAGGTTTTGTATTCCTCGCTCTCCGCCAACATTTTGGAAAGCTCTCTTGCCTTGTCGTAAATCATGGATTTCCTCCTTCTGTTTTCTTTTTCGGCCCCGCCTTAATCGATCTCGATGATAATCGGAAAAATCATCGGCGTACGCTTGGTTTTATTATACAAAAAGCTTTTAAGCGACGAACGGATGTTGTTTTTGATGGAAGACCATTCCGAACGATGCGCCGTTTGGAATTGCGCGGCGAGCTCCGTTACGAGCGCGCGCGCCTCCTTTACCAGTTCCTCGGAACTTTTCAGGTATACAAACCCGCGGGAAATGACCTCTGCCGGAGCCGCCAGCTCCCCTGTTTTCTTTTTGAGCAGGATCACCACCGTAAAAAGGCCCTCCTCCGCAAGCAGTTTGCGGTCGCGCAGCACAACGTCTCCGATCTCCCCGACGCTGTTTCCGTCGATCATCACGCTTCCGGAAGGCACCGAACCGTTCAGCCGGATGTCGTTTCGCGTAAGTTCGACAACGCTCCCGATTTCGGAAACCACGATGTTATCCGCCGGGACTCCCATCTCCTCCGCAAGTTCGGCGTGTTGATAAAGGTGGCGTGCCTCGCCATGCACGGGGATGAAATATTTTGGCTTGGTGAGCGTAAACATCAGGCGGAGCTCCTCGCGCCGCGCGTGGCCGGAAACATGCACATCCGCCATGCGGTCGTACACAACCTTCGCCCCTTTTTGGTAGAGCTGGTTGATAACGCGCGAAACGGCAATCTCATTGCCTGGGATGGACGAGGCGGAGATAATAACCGTGTCCCCTTTCCCAATGTTAAGCCGGTGGGAGGCATTTGCCATGCGGAACAGGCCGCTCATGGGCTCGCCCTGGCTTCCGGTCGTAATGACGCATACCTTTTCATCATCAATCCTGCGGAGTTTTTCCACCTCCACAATCTTCTCCACAGGGATGTTAAGGTACCCAAGTTCGCTTGCTACCTTTGCAATGTTCACCATGCTGCGCCCCTGGAAGCAGATCACACGCCCATGTGCAATCGCAACATCCGCAATCTGCTGGATGCGGTAAATGTTGGAGGCAAATGTAGCCACAATTACGCGGCCCTTCGCAATCTCAAAATAGTGTTCAAAGGTCTTTCCGATCTCGCGTTCAGACTGCGTATGCCCGGAAAGCTCCGCGTTTGTGGAATCGCTCATCAGCGCGAGCACCCCTTTTGCGCCGTAATGCGCAAAACGCGCCACATCAATGGGTTCTCCGTCGAGCGGCGTATAGTCCACCTTGAAATCGCCGGTATGGATCAGCGTGCCAACCGGCGTAATGATTGCAAGCGCAACCGCTCCCGCAATGGAATGGCTGGTTTTGATGAATTCTACCGTAAAGCAGCCAAGCTGCACCTTATCCCCCGGAGCAATGCAGCGCAAGTCGGCATTGCGGACTTTTGCTTCGTCAAGCTTGTGTTCAATGAGCGCCATCGTGAGGCGCGTGCCGAACACCGGCGTTTGAAATTTTTTCAGCGCATAAGGAACTGCGCCGATGTGATCCTCATGGCCATGCGTAATGAGAATCCCCCGGAGCTTTTCCGCATTTTTTTCCAGATACGTCATGTCCGGAATCACAAGGTCAATGCCGGGCATATCTTCATCCGGAAAAATCAGGCCGCAATCCACTACTACGATATCCTTTCCGTATTCGATCACGGTCATGTTCTTGCCGATCTCACCCACGCCGCCGAGCGGGATAATTTTCAGCTTTGCTTTTGATTTAGACGCCAAATGACAGCCTCACTTTCTTAAAACCATTCGTTTTATGCAACGGAGCAGGAAGCCCCATATTTATTCAATTATAGTATACTCTTTTTTTCCATTTCTAACAAGCGCCGGAATTTGTGAACAATCGTCGCCATTGTAGGTTTGTCAAACATGTTGGACGGTATAGCAACGAAGGAAAAGGTTGGGAGAGCAATACTGTAAAGGGCGCATAGGACGGTTATTGGAGGCTCTTCGATGCACAGCGAGCTGAGCATCGAAGTCGGCAAGCGAGTAGAAACGATGGGAGTCGTAGAAGCGACGCTGATCCTCACGGTGGCTGCGCTCTACTTTGCCATTGT
>DCKB01000072.1 GCA_002320595.1 Christensenella sp. UBA1685 | reverse complement strand
GCGCCATGTGGCCGGAACTCAGTGGGGCAACAAAAAGTACATGAATATGATGCACTTGGAGGCGGCTATGGAAGACGTCTCTATTGCCGGCTGACTTCATTCAGCCAGAGTCTGCAAACTAATTTGCGCATAACTCTTGACGGCACCTACATAACGCGCGCTAACGCCCTATTTTCCTTGCTTTTTACGTTTTCTAACGCGCTTAAATAACGGCGTTATGCCATAGGGCCAAGATGCAATGTGCTACCCAAAAATGCGGCGTTTTTGCGTGTGGCGTTGACATGAGTTGTGCGTTTGCTGTCCCGGTGTATCTTGGCATAAACCCAGGCAAACCGGGCTTTCCCGGCCTGTTTTTAATGATGTGCACGTTTTGACATGAGTTGTGGGTGGTTACATACGGAATTCCTATGCGAGCTCCCATACGAATGTGGCCGTATCACGGGTGTCGATCTCATCGGGTTCTATCTCGATGGATTTTGCGCGCATGGGCGCTGCAAGGCAGTTATCCGCCATGCTGTACCTGGTTTCAGAGCATATATTGAGTTCTGCCCAGTTGTAATCGATGGCAACAAGCCTGCCGAGCTTCTCATTCGATGCTTCGCACAGGATCTCCGCCTTTCTTCTTGCGTTCTCCGCAGCGCTTTTGAGTAGTTCCTCCTTGACGCCGGCTGGGTCCCTGACTGTGAACGCGATGGAAAGCACGGGCTTTGCCACGCAGTCCGCGATCGCGCCGAGCGCCTGAGACAGCCTTTTTGCGTCAAAATCGAATGCGATCTTCAGCGAGTGGGAAACGATATAGCCGTTGAACACGTTCTTCCACGTTCCGTTCCCGTCCTGCTCGTTCTGATAATCTGTCCGGACATTGAAGTTCGTGGTCTTGAGCGCTTCCTTGTCAAACCCTGTCCCGGCCAGAGAAGCCTTCAGCTGCTCCAGATGAACAGCTGCAAGCTCCATGGCCTTCTCGTATTTCATGTCCTGCGCGTCGAGCGTCATGCTGATGATCACATAATCCGGCTTTGCCGTTGCGCTGCCCACGCCCTTTACCGTAATCGTCCTTGTCATTTCATCTTCCTCCTTATTGCCCGCCTTTTCATGTTTTTCTTCTTCTGCGGTACACCTCCCCCAGCGATTTATCCAGATATGGCCATGCTTTTTCCTTTATCCAAGCCATGGCTTCCGCAGACCGCCTCCGCAATTCTGCCTGGCGAGGGTTCAATACTGTTTCCACAGCAAGGCCTGCATAGCCATTATATCAAAAAGGAAATTACAAGCCAATTTTTATCGAAACCTTCCATAAAAGAGGCATGAATGACCCCGCCATGCGGGCAGCTGTCACTTATGTTCCCGCAATGATATAATTGAACAACTAACATCACACGCCGGGGGAGAAATGCATGTACAAATACTTATTGTGGGATATCGACGGTACCGTGCTGGATTTTCTGGCATCAGAGCAATACGCCATCCGCGTGCTGTTTCAAAAGTACGAGCTCGGCACATGCAGCGACGAAATGCTGCGTACCTATTCGAAGATCAACGTGAAATACTGGGAAGCGCTTGAACGAAACGAACTGACCAAACAGGAGATTTTAGTGGGCCGGTTCCGGGAATTCTTTGCGATGTTCGGCATCAATCCCGCGTTGGCAGAACCCTTCAACAGCGAATATCAGGCGGCGTTGGGCGACCATCTGGTGTTCGTTGACCATGCAGAAGAAATGCTCCGGGCGGAGAAGGGCAACTATACGCTTATCGCAGTGACCAACGGAACCAAAGCGGCGCAGGCAAAGAAGCTCAGGCGGTCCGGGCTTGACCAAATCTTTGACGCGGTGTTCATCTCGGAGGATGTGGGATATGAAAAGCCCAACGCGGCCTATTTTGAACATGTGTTTTGCAAAGCTGGCATTGCGGACAAAACACAAGTGTTGTTGATCGGCGACTCTCTGACCAGCGACATGAGGGGCGGCGAGATTGCAGGCATCGATACTTTCTGGTACAATCCAAAGCACCGCATAAACACCCTGAATATCCCCGTGACCTATGAGATCGACGATCTCAGCAAGCTCGCGGAGCTTCTTCGTTGACAAGTGGTGCGTAAAAAACAGCTTTCAGGGAACCGCATGGCGCGTATGCCGACTTGTCCTGTCACGGGGCATGCTGCAAGGCGTTTCCACTCACAGCGCCATTTTTGATTGCTTTGCCGTCGCCGCCTGGCGGAGCCGAAGAACGCGGTTTGTCTTTTCTCGGTAAACCGGTCAAGTTTGTTTTGCAAATGGATTCGCAACAAAAACCGCCAGAAGGCTCCCTTGGGAGCCTTCTGCATCGTTTCATATTATAATATTGGGATATGCTTGCTTCAGCCAAGCAGCATCCTGTCGTTTGCAAGCTCGCTGCCGCTTGCAGCCGCAAAGCGCTCAAGCAGCATCTCAACCGTGAGATTCTTCTTCTCTTCGCCCCGAATGTCAAGCACAATCCTCCCGTTCTGCATCATGATGAGACGGTTGCCGCAGGCGATCGCGTCGCGCATGTTGTGCGTCACCATCAGCGCCGTAAGGCCGTGCTCCGCAACCATGCGGCAGGAAAGTTCAAGCACTGTCGCGGCGGTCTTCGGGTCAAGCGCCGCGGTATGCTCATCCAGCAGCAGCAGCTTTGGTTTGTTCATCGTTGCCATGAGAAGCGTCAGCGCCTGCCGCTGGCCGCCGGAAAGGAGCTTCACCTTTGTAGAAAGCCGTTCTTCCAGCCCGAGGCCCAGCGTGGCAAGTTGTTTTTTGTATTCCGCGCGTTCCGCATTGCTGATGCCCCAGCGGAGCGTCCGCAGCTTGCCGCGGCGGCTTGCAAGGGCAAGGTTCTCCTCGATCCACATGTTGCCGGAGGTGCCCATCATCGGATCCTGGAATACGCGGCCGAGCAGCTTTGCGCGCTTATGCTCCGGCATGCGTGTCACATCCACGCCGCCGATGGAAATTTTGCCCTGCGCAGGCATATAAACGCCTGCTACACAGTTCAAAAGCGTGGATTTTCCCGCGCCGTTGCCGCCGATCACCGTTACGAAATCGCCTTCTTCAAGCGTCAGCGAAACGCCGTCGAGCGCTGTTTTTTCGTTTACCGTTCCCGCGTTGAACACAATGCGGAGATTCTCGATTGAAAGCATGGTTTCAGGCCCCCTTCCTGCCGCCCTGAATTTTCGCCTTGATGACGGGCAGCGAAAGCGCAAGCGCCACAGTGATGGCTGTGAACAGCTTAAGATCGTTTGCGTTCATGCCGAAGTGCAGCACGGCTGCAATAATCAAACGGTACGTAATTGCGCCAAGCGCAAGCGAAATCAGCCGTTTAAAGAAGCCGCCCTTCCCAAAAAGCACCTCGCCGATGATGAGTGAAGCAAGGCCGATCACAATGGAACCCGTGCCCATCTGGATATCCGCAAAGGACTGGCTCTGTGCAATCAGCGCGCCGGAAACCGCCACAAGCCCGTTGGAAAGCACAAGGCCTAAAATCTTCATCACATTTGTGTTGATGCCCTGCGCCCGCGCCATGTTCGGGTTCCCGCCCGTTGCGCGGATGGCGCAGCCAACCTCCGTGCCGAAAAACCAATAGCAGAAGCAGATCAGCACGAGCGTTACCCCTGCGCCAACCACAATGGTCGCCACGGTTTTTGTCATGCCAAACGCCTCCATCACCGGCGTGAACACGGTGGACAGCTTCAGCAGCGAAACGTTCGCTTTGCCCATGATGCGCAGGTTCACAGACCATGCCGCAATCATCGTCAAAATGCCGGAAAGCAGAGGCGGAATCTTGAGCAGCGTATGCAGAAGCCCCGTGCACAGCCCGGCCGCCATGCCTGCTGCAAATGCAAGCAGCAGGCTCAGGTAAGGGTCTATCCCCGCGGTAATGCTCACCGCACACACGGCCGCCCCCATGGTGATGCTGCCTTCCACGGTCAGATCCGCCACATCCAGGATACGGTAGGTGATATAAATGCCGATGGTCATGACCGCCCAAAGCAGCCCGAACCCGGTTGCGCCTAAAACTTCATTCCACATGTTTCACGCTCCAATCGCCGCCCGGCCGCGCTTTCCTGCGCGCCGGGCGGCGGTCTCCTTTTCATTTATTCAGGTCTCTGTTTCGTTTCTTCAGTTGGCTGCCTTTGCAAGAAGCTCTTCGGGGATGGTTATGCCGATCGCATCCGCAACCGCCGTGTTGAACGCAAGGTCCATTTCTGTCAGCGATTCAATGGGCATCGTGGAAACATCAGCCCCGTCCACGAGGATGCGCAGCGCCATCATGCCGGTCTGGTAGCCGAGATTGTAGTAGTTGATGGAAAGCGTTGCAAGGCCTCCTGCATCCACCATGGAGGATTCGCCGCAGATCACGGGCTTTTTGGCTTCGGTGCATACGCCTTCCACAATGGGCATGGAGGAGGCAATCGTATTGTCCGTGGGGATATAGATCGCGTCGCACTTGGTCACAAGCGATTGCATTGCCTGCTGCACATCGTTGGTGGAGGTTACGGTCACTTCGGTGGCAGTCAGCCCGCGCGCCTGAATGGCCTCTGTCGCAAGCTGCGCCTG
The DNA here is from genome assembly GCA_002320595.1 of Christensenella sp. UBA1685. GTDB lineage: Bacteria > Bacillota > Clostridia > Christensenellales > CAG-138 > UBA1685. Next base: position 3,227 of record DCKB01000072.1, on the reverse strand, counting down.
CAGGATGGAATTATCCTCGCCGGAGTTGTAGATAAGGCCCACGGTTTTGGCTTCCGGCACAAGCTGCATCAGAAGGTCGATCTGCTCCTCAATTGGGTTCATATCCGTCGTGCCGGAGACGTTGCCGCCGGGAACTTCATTGGATTCCGCGAGCTTGGCGACGACGAAGTCCGTAACCGCAGTCGCAAGGATCGGAATCTCCGTGGTTTTGCCGGCAACCGCCTGCGCGGCGGGCGTTGCAATGGCGAGCACGAGGTCGACTTCCTCGCTCACAAACCGGTCGGAAATGGTGGAGAGGGTGGATTGGTCATTCTGCGCGTTCTGGAAGTCGATTTTGATCTTGTCGCCATCCACATAGCCGTTGTCTGCAAGGGCCTGAACGAAGCCTTCGCGCGCTGCATCAAGCGCCGCATGCTCGGTGAGCTGGATGATGCCAATCGTAATGGGGTCTTCCGGCGTAAGCTGCCCTTCCGGCGCAGCTTCCGGGGTGGTTTCGGGCGTAGGTTCGGCGGGCGCAGGCGTGGGCGTTGCATCCGCAGTGCTCGGCTGATGGGTCGTCGCGTTGTTGCAGGCGCACAGCACAAGCATGAGCGCTGCGCAAAGCAGGATAGAGATGATGCGTTTCATGGTTTGTTCCTCCGTTTTTAAGTTTTTTGAAATTAAAAAGCCCGTCCTAAAAAAGGACGGGCTTGCTGCCGTGTTACCACCTTTGTTCGCCGCCTGCTCACGCAAAACAGCCTCTTTGAGTACTACATACTCGCGCCACTATAACGGGTGAACCCGTCCCGATCTACTCGGCGCATGGCCTTTCGGCGGGCGGCTCCTGCGTGTATTCCCACGCCGTTCCCTCCTGCCTCGCACCAACCGGCAGTTCTCTTCAGGGTCTTTCTCGCGGTACTCTTTCGCAGTCATTGCCATTTTCTGAATATTCCCCAAGTACATGCATACTCTGCCACGATAACGGGTGGTCCCGTCCCATCCTACGCAGGCCGAAGCCTTTCAGCGGGAAGCTCTTGCGTGAATTCGCGCGCCGTACCCCTTCTGCCTTGCACCAACCGGCAGTTCTCTTATGGGCCATTCTCGCGGTACTATGTCGCCGTCGTCGCCGTAAGTTTTCGATTGCGGCTATTATAACGCTCCCCCTCCGCCCTGTCAACAGGAAATTTTTAAAATTCCATGGATGCATGTGGTTTTATCATGGAGGGCACATGTTCCTCCCATCCATCAAAATGATTCATGGCAGAAGTTGGATTCTGTGTTACAATCCTGTTGTCAGAGTCTGTTCCACGCTGCCGTTTGCAGCATTTTTCTGTTCCCGGCGCGCTTTTCGTCACTTTTTCCGTCCCCCATGCGTTATTCTGAAATTCAAGGAGGATACGACCGATGACCCTGCTCGAAAAAGCGCTCTCTGCCTATCAGGAGCATTATGCGTCGCTTTCCGCGCTTGCCGTGAGCATTACCGGCAACGTGCAGGACGCCGAAGATGTTATGCAGGCCGTCCTCCTGCGTTTTTTGGAGTACCCGGAGCGCATCACATCCGCACGCAATCTCCGCAGTCTCCTCCAAATTGCCGTGCGCAATCAGGCGATCGACCTTCTGCGCAAACGTGGGCGCAGCATCCCCACGGAGCAGGAAGTGTTGGCGCAATGCGTTTCTCCGTGCGCAACATGCGAACTCGAGGAAATGCTTTCCGCGCTTGCGCTGCGCAAGCACCTTGCGGAACTGCCCGCGCCCCTGCGGGAAGCGTTCCTTCAGCATGTGCTGTACGGCGCGCGGATCAAGGATATCGCAAGGGAGCTTGGCATTGCGCCGAACACGGTCACACAGCAGTTCCGGCGCATCAAAGCAAGGCTTCGCGCAGTGCTCGCGGAGGAAGCGTCACATTTCTGAACGCTGCGCCGTTATACAGGTAAGAGGAGGGGTATCTATGGATTGGAAAAGGTTGGGGCGAAAGCTCAAAAATGACCCGGGGCTGTTGGATGCGGCGATTCTGCTTCGCCCGGAGGAAGCAAAAGCTCTGTCGGGAGCCATGCGCCCCTTTGCAGAAATGGCGGAGGCAGCGCGGCTTTGCTCCGCTTTGCCGGAGGATGCGTGGGAGCCTGTTGCGCGGCTTCTTCGGCGGAAGAAAAATAGCCGGGGACGTGCGTTCCGGGCTGCTGCCATATGCGGAGCCCTCGCGCTTGCGTTCGCATTTGTGGCGCTTTCCGCCTCCGGGCTGCTCCTTGCGTGGGATGAGCCTCAGACACTGCAATTCCTGATGCAGAGCGCGCAGGAGGACACAAACCCTTCCTCCGTCCGTCTGCATGCCCGCATAGCAGAAGCGTTCGCGCGCGGCGCATGGCCATGGCAGGATGTGAACCTTGTTTATGAATACTTCCTGCCGGATGGAAATCCATGCATTCGGAGCGTGCTGCACGTTTCCGTGCGCGGAGAGCAGAGCAGGCTGTTCCCGTTCACTCTTTCCGGTTTTGATTGGTCGTCAGAGCAGGGCAGGTTTCTGCTCACCGTGCACGGGCGCCGGGATTACCGGCTGTTTGAGCGGGAATACAGTTGGGTCGTGGAATGCGACGCGGTAAATTTGTTTTCTCCGTTAATATCACAAGGAGGTGATACTCTGTTTTTAGAATATTAGAATAATTGTGACATGTATATAGAGCATGAAGTTAATACTATATCATTATATCATGAGGTGCTTGTTGATGAAAAAATCATTGCGTTTTCTATGTGTTTCATTCTTGCTGTTAGTAGCGATGAATAGCAATAATGTCTCGGCTGAATCCATATGTAGCAGCCATGTTTCCGATTGCAATTTATGCTCAGTATCGGCTGAAAAAAACGGAGCGACACGGAATATTATTTGCAGTCTGTTTGGCCATAAACTCGATGAAGGTAAATACCATATCACTATTGTAAATTCTATAATATATTGATCCCAAAACGTGCCATGTATATTATCTCAAAGATGGTTTCTGTTCACGATGCAACGAATACGTAATGTACAATTATGATGCAGTTATGAATCATTCTATGGTTGATGATTACGATCGAAGTTATTGCAGATATGGCTGTGGCTTCGAGGCGGTGCCGTCAAGAGTTATGCGCAAATTAGTTTGCAGACTCCGGCTGAATGAAGTCAGCCAGCAATAGAGACGTCTTCCATAGCCGCCTCCAAGTGCATCATATTCATGTACTTTTTGTTGCCCCACTGAGTTCCGGCCACATGGCGC
>DCKB01000038.1 GCA_002320595.1 Christensenella sp. UBA1685 | reverse complement strand
CTCGTGCTACGCCATATTTCTTCGCGTAGCACATTAGGGATTGCCTGTACTTCATGTCCTGTGTTACACTTGCCATGAGGGATTTGCACTTCCTTTCGGTCCTTGTTGTTTTTCCTAAACTCACAATAACCGATTTGTGCGAATCCTTCATCCTTTTTCTTCTCGCTGTCCAAGATGTATTGTAATCCTACACCCCCGGGCGGCAAACGCTGCGCGGCTCCTTGACAATCCCCGGGTTTTTCGACAGTCCGGGGCCGCCCGGAAGGGCGGCCCTTTTTGCATCCTTAGCACCAGGAGTAAGCGCAGCAGCTTTGTTACCGAGCCTGCTGCGCTAAGTTTTGTTGTGCCACAAGTTGACAATGTTCTTCCTTCATAATTTGCACAATCCGATGAATGGTTTGGCTTGCCCCGTTTGCTTCAATTTCTCCGCGAAACCATTGCAAAAACAATCGATCTTTTGTTCGCTCGATTGCCGGATCATTTGCCGCAAGCAACAAGATAGTAAGAAAGTACTCATACCCGCGAAAAGCATCGATCCCAATGTCCATCATTAACTCCTGGTAGGATAATTCCCCTCCCCATTTTAAGAGATACTCCATTTTTTGCAATACGTTTATGTTCTCTTCCAAATGCTTTAAAATTTCTACACATGACACAAAAACACCTCAATCTATTATCCTTTTTGCAATGTATACATTGCAAATCTGCTTGCTTTTCCTGATATTGCAAAGGAGAAAATGCAATGAATTCATAGCAAAGGCAAGGGAACGATATGGCGCAAAAACTCAAGCAGGATATTTCAATCGGGACGACGATCCGGCGGCTCCGCAACGTGGCCGGACTGACGCAGGAGCAGGTGGTCGCACAGATGCAGGTAAACGGATGCACGCTATCGAGAAGCGCGTATTCCCAAATCGAACGGGGAACGTACAGTATCCGCATCAGCGCGCTTATGACGCTGCGCCGGATTTTCGGTGTGGAATATGCGGATTTCTTTTCAGACCTGCCGTGAGCGGTGGCGTGCTACGCCCAGCAACCAGATTTCTCCTTGGCGTGCGGGCAGCGCATCTGCTATAATAAACAAAAACCGAACCATGCTTACGGAGGGAACCTATGGGCAGAATGCACCTGCTTTCAAAAATTCATAACGCCGCATCCAATCAGGTGGAAGGGTACTGCATTGTCAAAAGCGTTGCACAAAAGAGCAACGTCAAGGGCAGCAGCTATTTGGATTTCATCCTTGTGGATGCGGGCGGCGAATGCGCCGCCAAGCTTTGGGACTATGCGCCCGAGCAGCACGGCACTTACGAAGCGGACACCGTCGTTAAGGTACGCGCGACGATCAACCTTTGGAAAGATGAGGAGCAGCTCAAGATCGACCGCATCCGTAATGTGAAGGCAGACGAAACGGTGGACATGGCGGAGCTTGTGCCCTGCGCACCCTTTGCGTCCGAAGCGATGTTCGATGAGCTGTATCAATGCGCGGAGAGCTTCCAGGATGAGGACCTGCGCATGCTGACGCAATACATCCTGCGCGAGAATAAGGAAGCGATCCTGCGCTATCCGGCCGCGCTCAAGCTGCACCACGCCATGCGCGGAGGGCTTTTGTATCACACGACGACCATGCTCAAAGCGGCAAGGGCGGTCTGCGCAGTATACAAGCCGCTGTACCCCACGCTTTCCACCGAGCTTGTGTACGCAGGCATTATCCTGCACGACGTTGCCAAAACGCAGGAGCTGACCGTGGGCGGCATCGGCCTTGCAAGCGCTTACAGCGAAAAGGGGCAGCTTCTTGGCCACATCAACATGGGCATGGCGATGGTGGAACGCGCCGCCGCAGAACTGATGACCAGCGAACAAACAACCATGCTTTTGCAGCACATGCTTCTTGCGCACCACGGCGTTCCGGAATTCGGCTCGCCGCGCCCGCCGATGTTCCCGGAAGCGGAGCTTGTGAGCCAGATCGACGTTCTGGATTCCAAGCTTTTCGAGATGTTTGACGCGCTTGCCTCCGTTCCGGTGGGCGGGTTTTCCGAACGCCAGTGGGCGCTTGACAACCGCCAGCTTTACAAGCACGGGCACGAATAAAGCAGATTAGAATAAATTCATCCTTTTTTAATCTTCGCCGCCTTGTAAAGGGCGGCGAAATGCTTTACCATACATACTATGAATACGAAATCGGTCACAAGAAAAAAGAAGCGGCCTGCCGTGCGTACGCGCCGCGTGTTGTTTGCTTTGCTTGCCGCTGCGGCGGTTGTTTGCCTGTTTTTTGGCGCGGAGGCCATTGAGCGTGCCGTGAAACGCGCGGAATACGTGCCGCTTACGGCGGAGGAGATCGACTATGCTCTGCTGCGTGGGCAGGAGGCTGAGACGGAGGAAGCGCGCCTTTCGGTTGCGCAGTGCGCCGTAAGCCTTGTGGGCAAAGTACATTACTTCTGGGGCGGTAAGAGCAGCGCCATGGGCGAGGACCCACGTTGGGGCGAACTGACGGAGGTCACGAGCGCAGGCAGTGAAAGCACGGGCACAGAAAAGCCTTACGGGCTCGATTGCTCCGGCTTTGTGGCCTGGTGCTTTATCCAGCAGGGGCTCAGCACCGCCGAGGTGGAGGAGCAGGTCGGCATGGGCACCTGGACGCAGTGGGACAGGACGGAGGGAATCGCCTGGAAGGACCTGCGCGTGGGGGATTTTGTGTTTCAGAATGCATACCCCACCAACAAGGGCAACCACATCGGCATCTGCATCGGCTTTGATGAGGCAGGCGCGCCCGTCTTCGCGCATTGCGCGGCAGGGTTCGACAATGTTGTCGTGACCCGGGCGGGAGACGTGTTCCGCTATGCACGGCGGCCCAATTTTTATGCACAATAAGGGGGAGAGATCATCATGAACGGAACCAGGCTTTTGCGGCGCGTGTTCGCGCTGCTGCTTCTGCTCGCCTTAGTTACAGTAATGACGGGCTGCTTCACCATCACCATTTCCCCGCGCTATGTGACGCTTTCGGACGATTATACCACGCTTACTGCTACGCCGGACAGCGAGAAGGTCTATCGCATCGAGATCGATAACATGTCCTTCACCAACTCGAAGGCTGTGACAATCGACATCGCCTATTCCGATACGCCCTCCGTTGAGGCCGTAGTCAGCGAGGATCTTCTGGATTACGGATTCAAAATCACCATGAACAACGGTGTGCTGCGGGTCGGGCCGAGCAAACATCTTGAGATCAGGACGGACCGGTTCGAGCTCAAAATCCGTGCGCGGTTTGACGAGATCGACTTTTCGGGCGGCTACGATGTGACCGTGGATGCGGACGGCGCACAATCGCTTTCGCTCAACGTGAGCGGCGCGGCAAACGGCAGCGTTGAAAACCTGTATGTAAGCGACTTTGATGCAAAGATCTCCGGCGCAGGCTCGTTTGTGCTCTCCGGCGCGGCAGACAAGGCGACCATCCACATTTCCGGCGCGGGCGACATCGAGGCCGCCGGGCTTACCTGCAATGCGCTCGATGCGAAAATTTCCGGCGCGGGCGACATGACCATTGCCGTGGTCGATGTGCTGGAGGCAAAGATTTCCGGCATAGGCAGCATCGAATATTTCGGGAGCCCCACCGTCACACAGTCCGTTTCCGGCCTCGGTACGGTTTCGCAAAAATCGACGGAACTGCCATCGGCATAAGCCGCAGCCGGACTTCAGCTTCTTTCACTCCGGTTTTTCATTGTGCCTGCATGGAAAAGGCGCGCCCCCGGCGCGCCTTTTGGCTGTCAAAAAGCCTTCCGGGGGCTTCGGGGGCCGCAACCCCCGGAAGCTCTAATCGGATTTGACGGCATGTACGTCAAATCCGCAGAAGCGCTTGCGGAGCAAGGCTTTCTTTGCATGAGGCGCTGGCCGCGACGGAGGAGCAAGCGTCGAATGAGAAAAACTCAAAAAAGTGGCAATGCCACTTTTTGACACGCTGAAGGCGCGCCCCCGGCGCGCCTTTTGCTGTCCTATGCCATTTTTAAACCGTAACCGACATCCCGCCGATATAAACCGCCTGCAATTCCCAATCCATGCCGCAAAGAAGCAGGTCGGCCGCAAGGCCTTCTCGGATGGCGCCGGTTTCCCCATCCGCACCGATCACACGCGCGGGCGTGTGGCTCGCCGCGCGCACCGCTTCCTCCGCGGGAACGCCGAAGCGCACCGCGTTCTTCATGCAATCGAACAGCGTTGCCACGGACCCTGCAAGCGTGCCGTCCGAAAGCATGGCGCGCGAGCCGCTGACGCGGATCGACTGCCCGCCGAGCATATATTCCCCCTCCGGCATGCCGCAGGCGGAAAGCGCATCGCTCACAAGGCACACGCGCCCGGGAAACAACCGGAACGCCGCGCGCACTGCGGAAGGATGCACATGGATGCCATCCGCAATGAGTTCCGCCGTCACGGTTTCCCGCTCCGACGCCGCACCGATGACGCCCGGCGCGCGATGCAGAAGCGGCGGCATCGCGTTAAACAGGTGCGTTACATGGGAAGCGCCCGCATCAAAAGCGGCAGAGGCCGTGTCATAGTCCGCCTCCGTATGCGCAAGGGAAACCTTCACCCCTTCTGCCGCAACGGTGCAGATGCAATCGAGCGCACCCGGAAGCTCCGGCGCGATGCACGCGATGCGGATGAGCCCCGCCGCTTCCCGCTGGAGCCGCGCAAACAGCGCGGCATCCGGCAGGCGCAAATGCTCCGGGTTCTGCGCGCCGCGCTTGCCCATGCTGAAAAAGGGCCCTTCCATTGTGATTCCGCGCAAAGCGGCAGCGCTCTCCGGCCGGGCCGCATGGAGCCTTGCCGCCGTGCGGTACGCCGCTTTGAGCCGTTCTTCCGGCAGCGTCAGCGAAGCGGGGCTGAAAGAGGTCGTGCCGTGCGCGGCAAGGAAGCGCGCCATGCGAAGGAGGCCTTCCTCCGCGCCGTCGGAAAAATCCGCGCCGCTGTTGCCGTGCAGGTGAATGTCCACAAGCCCGGGCAGCAACATCGCGCGCGGTGTGCAGCCGCGTGGCCGCACCGCCGCAATGCGGCCGGCATCCACCTCCACATCGCCGGTGTGAAAGCGGAAATCCGCGCCAAAGTAAAGTACGCGTTCAAACAGCACAGGCGCTCCCCTCCCCTTCCCGCTTCAGCTTCAGTCGGAACACTCACATCCAAGCGCGATGATTGCATCCGCAAGCACATGCACGTTGAACATCAGGTCCTCAATGGTGATGTATTCGTTCGGCATGTGGATGGAAGCTTCATGCCCCGGGATTTCGCAGCCGAAGGCCACGGAGTTGGGCAGATGCCGCGCATAGGTTCCGCCGCCGATGGCAAGCGGGGCCGCCGGCTCACCCGTGCGCGCGGAATAGACCTTGAGGAGCTTTGACACAAGCTCGCTTTCCGGGGGCACGCAATAGCCCTTGGAGAAGCTCGTGCGCGCGGCGGTAAGGCCGATGGGGTTCAGGCGCGCATCAAGCGCCGCTTCGATTTCTCCGCGCTCCATGGTGATGGGGGCGCGAATATCGATGGAAAGGCGGCGGATCCCCGTTTCATCCCAGTTGATTACGCCGACGTTGAGCGTGAGCCGGCCGGAAGCATCCGTTTTGTCCAGGCCGAAGGACTCGCCATGGCATTCAAAGTTGAATGCGCGCACAAGATCCGAAACGGCCTTTGCGTCCGCTTCGGGCAGGGGAAGCTTATCAAGCAGATCGATGAGCGCAAAAAACGCGTTGCGCCCCTGATCCGGCAGCGAGGCATGCGCCGAAAGGCCGCGCACGTTGATTTTCGCGGAAGCTTCATCCAGAGCCTCGGCGGAACAGCCGTATTCGCTCTTTTCCATATAGGCTTCCATGATGGGCAGGATGCGCGAGAGCGGCAGCGGCACGGTCGCCGTGGCCTCGCCCGGAACAACGTTTGAGCGTTCGCCCGCCTGAACGGTGATGGAGGAAGCATAGGGCAACTGGTAATTTGCGCCAAACCCATGTTTTTCGGAATTGACAAGCGGATATTCCGCATCCGGCGAGAAGGACATCTGCGGGATCTCCTCGCACTTGCAGTAATGGTCAAGGCATTGCATGCCGCTTTCCTCGTCGCAGCCGAGGATCAGGCGCACGCGCCGCTTCATCGGAAGGCCGCATTCCTTCACTGCGGCCATGGCGTAAAGCGCCGCAATGGCCGGGCCCTTGTCATCCACCGTGCCGCGGCCGTAAATTCTTCCGTCATGAATTTCGCCGCCGAAAGGCGGGTGCGTCCAGCCCACGCCCGCGGGCACGACGTCGAGGTGGCAGAGCACGCCGACGAGCTCCTCCCCCGCGCCGAATTCCACATAGCCGGCATACCCGTCAAGATCCTTTGTTGCAAAGCCCATGCCCTCCGCCAGCATAAGCGCATTGTCAAGCGCTGACTTAACCTCTGTGCCGAACGGCGCGCCGGGTGCGGGCTCTCCCTTCACGCTTGGGATGGCAATGATGTTTTGTACGGCTTCGACGATTGCACCCTGATGCGCGTCAAGCCAGGCGTCAACTTTAGGGTTCATATGCATGCCTCCTTAGAGAAAGATTCGTTTGCTGTTACAAGCATACCATCAGTTGACAAGGACACACAAGCCCTAAAGGTGGATATTCGGCCGCTGATGGCGCGCGCTTTTGCAATGGTTCACGGAATCTTCGCTTGCTACAATTGAGAGAAGCGCATAAAATAGAAATGATATCGCGCCGCTTGGCGGCGCGCCAATTTGAAAGAGGAGGCCATGCAGCCGCATGCTGGATTTTATTGAGCTTCTGAAAGTGATTTTCCTCGGGATTGTGGAAGGGATTACCGAATGGCTGCCGATCAGCAGCACCGGGCACATGCTGCTTGTGGATGAGTTCCTGCAGCTCAACGCAAACGATGCGTTCAAGGAAATGTTCTTTGTTGTGATTCAGCTCGGCGCAATCCTTGCGGTGGTCGTCCTGTTCTGGCACAAAATGCTCCCATTCCAGCTTCAGGACCGCAAAAAACCGTTTTGGAAAAAGGACACGCTTTCCCTCTGGCTCAAGGTTGTTGTGGCGTGCATCCCGGGCGCGGCCGTGACGCTCCTGTTTGATGATGTCATCGAAGCGCACCTGCACACGCCCGTTGTGATCGCATGCGCGCTCATCCTTTACGGCATTGCGTTCCTTCTTGTGGAGGATTGGAACAAGGCGCGCAGGCCCCGCATCCGCTCCCTTTCGGAGATCACTTACCAAACGGCGCTCATCATCGGCCTGTTTCAGGTGCTTTCCATCATTCCAGGGACCTCCCGCTCCGGCTCCACGATCATCGGGGCGCTCATCATCGGCGTATCCCGCGTCGCAGCGGCAGAGTTTACGTTCTTCCTTGCCGTGCCGGTCATGTTTGGCATGAGCGCGCTCAAGCTTTTGAAGTTCGGGTTTGCGTTCACGGGTGCGGAGCTCGTAACCCTTCTCGCCGGCATGGCGGTGGCGTTCCTGGTGTCGCTTGCCGTCATCAAATTCCTGATGAATTACATCCGCAAGCATGATTTTAAAGCCTTCGGCTGGTATCGCATCGCACTCGGCGCGCTCGTGCTTGTATATTTCCTTGCAATCAAATAAAGCGCTTCGGCGTAAAGCCGGCTGAAACAAAGGAGGAACCTCCATGGATCCGCGGGAAAAAATCGTTTACCAAATTTGGCCGCGCTCGTTCTGCGACGGGAACGGGGATGGCGTCGGCGATCTTGGCGGCGTGATCGCCAAGCTTGATTATCTGCATGAGCTGGGGGTGGATCTCCTCTGGCTTTCGCCGGTTTATGCCTCGCCCAACCGGGATTACGGCTATGATGTTTCCGACTATTATGCAATCAACCCGGAATATGGCACGCTTGCGGAGTTCGACCGCCTCGTTGCGGAGGCAAAGGCGCGCGGCATCGGCATCCTGATGGACTTCGTGCCCAACCACACCTCCGACCAGCATGCCTGGTTTCAGGCGGCGCTCAACGACCCCAATTCGCCCTACCGCGATTTTTATTATTTCCGGCCCGGCAAGAACGGCGGTGCTCCGAACAACTGGATGTCCTTCTTTGGGGGCAGCGCGTGGACGCAGGATAAAAAGACCGGCGAATACTACCTGACCTCCTTCACGCCGGGGCAATGTGACCTGAACTGGGAAAACCCTGCGGTGCGGCAGGAGATGTACAAAGCCATGCGATTTTGGATGGACCGGGGCATCGCGGGCTTCCGCATCGACGTGGTGAACGCCATCAAGAAGGCGCCCGGCCTGCCGGATAAGGACCCGCACAAGCGCGGCCTGCAATTCCCGGCGGAGCTTGTAACCAAGCAGGAAGGGGTGCATACGTTCATTCAGGAGATGCACCGGGAGGTGTTTTCGCACTATCCGGATTGCTTCACTGTGGGCGAAGGGTGTCTTACGGGCATTGAGGACGTCGCGCGCTTCACAAACCCGGAAAACCGGGAGCTGATGATGATGTTTCATTTCGACATCGCCATGCTCGGCTGCGGCCCGCTCGGCAAGTTTGATTTCAGAAAGGGCTACCGCTTTACCATCCGCGATTTTAAGCGCGTGGTGAACCGCTGGCAGCTTGCCATGCAGGAGAAGAACGGCTGGACGGGCAACTACCTTTCCAACCACGATCAGCCGCGCCAGGTTTCCCGCTTCGGCAGCGAAAAAACGCCGGAGCTGCGGCGCGCATCCGCGCGGGCGCTTGCCCTTTTGAACCTGACGCTGCGCGGCACGCCGTTTCTTTATCAGGGAGAGGAGTGCGGCATGACAAACTGCCGCCTTGCCAAAGAAGAGTGGAAGGATTTTGAGGCCATAAACGACTATGCCGTGCTGCAAAGCATGATGCGCCTGCCCGCCCCGCTTGCGGAAAAGATCATCGTGAAGATGACGCGGGACAACGCACGCACGCCCGTGCAGTGGAGCGGGGGCCGCAACGCGGGCTTCACGGACGGTACGCCATGGATGCGCGTGAACCCGAACTACCGGGAGATCAACATCGAGGAGGACGTGCTGCGCATGGATTCGGTGGTAAACTTCTACAAAAAGGCCATCGCCCTGCACCATGCGCACCCTGCGCTCACCTTCGGAACGTATGCGCCCGTGGACGAAAAGAACAAGCGCGTGCTCGCTTATCTGCGCCGCGGCGAAACCGAAACGCTGCTTGTTGCCATAAACCTTTCCGACAAGCAGGCGAAGGTTTCCTTCCCCAGGCTCAATGCGCGGGAATGTCTGCTGTACACGCATTCCTCGCGTACATTCGCCCAGGAACTGCCGCTTTTGCCGTTTGAAGGGCTGGTATATAAGGTAAACTGAACGCCGTGCGGCGAAAAACAAATCCCCCGGCCCGCGTTGCGGGCCGGGGGATTGTTGCGTGTGTCGAAGCCGGATTGCAGGTCAAGGGCTGCGGCCCTTGACAATCCCGGACTTTTTCGACAGCCTCAAGGCGCGCCCTGCGGCGCGCCTCATCTGTCCGTTTTTGATTCTCAATCGTGAAGTTTTCCCAGCCTGCGCAGCATGGTTTTTTCCACGGCGTTCAGGATGTTTTCATAGCCCGTGCAGCGGCACAGATGGCCGGAAAGCAGCTTGCGCAGTTCATCTCGCGTGTATTCCTTCCCGGATTCAAGGATCTCCACCGCAGTCATGATGAAGCCCGGCGTGCAGAAGCCGCACTGCACGGCAGCCTCGTCCACAAACGCCTGCTGGATGTCCGAAAGCTCGCCGTTCGGGCCGATCAGGCCCTCCAGCGTTCGGATGTTCTTGCCGTCCGCCCAGATGGCAAGGTAAATGCAGGAGTTGAAGCACTCCCCGTCGATGAGCACGTTGCACGCGCCGCATTCGCCCACCTCGCAGCCTTTTTTCACCGAGTTCAGGCTGAAATCATTGCGCAGCATATCGGTGAGCGATGCGCGCACATCCACCATTTTTTGAACCGGCTTGCCGTTGATCGTGCATTTCACAAGCTTATATTGTGTTTCGTGCATCAGAGTTCACCTCCGCTCTTTCTGACCGCTTCCGCCAGTGCGCGCCGCGCCAGCTCCTCCACAAGATGCAGGCGGAATTCCTTCGTCGCGCGCCAACTCGTGCGCGGGTTCACATCCTGGAGCGCCGCTTTTGCAAATGCATCCACCGTTTCCGCGCAAACTGGCCTGCCGTTTGCCGCAGCTTCTGCGGATGGCGCGCGCATGGGCACCGGCCCCGCCACGCCGTAAGCAAGGCGGGCGGAAAGGATCGTTTTTTTATCCCCGGAAAGCTTCACGTTGGCGGAACAGCCGCAGGTAGCGATGTCCATGGCGTTGCGCATGGCGTATTTGATGTAATGTCCCTTGTAGCCCTCGTAGCATTCCTTCGGGATCAGGATTGCGGTTTCAATCTCACCGGGGCGGAGATCCACCTTGCCGGCCTTGATGTAGAAGTCCCGGATGGGCACGCGGCGCACGCCCTCAGCGCCCGTGAGCTCCACAACGGCGTCATACGCCACGAGCGTCGAGCCGGAATCCGCGCTCGTCACACCGTTGCAGGTGTTTCCGCCGATGGTGCCGATGTTGCGGATCTGCGGGCCGCCCACCATGTCCACCGCCTCGCCGAGCACAGCGATATGCTCCTGTATGACGGAGCTTCTTGTGATGTGGGAAAAGCTCGTCAACGCGCCGATGCGGATGGTTCCGTCCGCCTCCATGGCAACGCCGCGCAATTCATCCAGCCCATAAATGGAGACGAGCGTTGCGCCCGCAAGCTTGCCCTCGCGGATCTGGATCAACACGTCGCTGCCGCCAGCGAGCACCTTCGCCTCCGGGTGCGCGAGCAAAAGCGCGCATGCATGCTGCACGCTTTCTGCTTCATACAATGCTTTGATGTCGTACATTTCGCTTCCCCCTTTCCTTTAAAGCAGCCCTTCCTCTTTGAACCGGGCAAAGAGGACATGCGGCGTAATGGGAATCCGGTCAACCGCCACGCCTGTCGCGGCGAGAATGGCGTTGCGTATGGCGGGTGCGCCCGGGCAGGCCGGCGGCTCGCCGAGCGCCTTGGTCCCGAAGGCGCTTGTCGGCTCGTAATTTTCCACGAAGCGCGCAGCGATATCCGGGTGATCCATCATGGTGGAAAGCTTGTAATCGAGCAGGTTGTTGTTGAGCGGCCTGCCCGTTTTTTCATCGAACAGAAGCTGTTCGGAAAGCCCGTAGCCGATGGCCATGCTCATGCCGCCGTGCACCTGTGCTTCCGCAAGCGCAGGGTTGATGAGCCTGCCGCAATCGTGCACGTTCACGATGTTGATAAGCTTCACTTTGCAAAGCGGAATGTCCACCTCAACCTCGGCAAACGAGCAGCCGAAGGAATAGGCGTTGCTCTTAATCTGGTAGGTGCTTTCGGCCGTGATATGCTCGCTGTGGCTGAGGCTGTAAAGCGCCTCCGTTGCAAGCGCGCCAAGGCTCATGAGCACGCGCGCATCGTTCTTGCGGATGATGTTTCCATCCACAATATCCAATTCAAACGGCGGCATGCGTGTGAGCTCATAAGCGTATTTCAGGATGCGTTCCTTCATCATGAGCGCCGTCTGCTTGATGGAAAAACCGCCGATGTATGTCTGCCGCGAGGCATATGCGCCAAGGCCGAAGGGGGTGATGTCCGTATCCTGTGTGGAGATGACGTGCACATCCTGAAACGGGATGCCGAGCGTCTCTGCCGCCATCTGCGCAAAGGCCGTATCCGCCCCCTGGCCGATCTCCGTTTCCCCCATTTGAAGCTGCACGGAGCCATCCTGATTGAGCACCATCCGGCAGGAGGAGGATTCGAGTGAGATTGGCCACACGGCGGTGTTATACCAGAAGATGGCCATGCCGACGCCGTGGCGCACAGGGCCGCTTTCCTTTGCGTATTCCGCCTGCTTGCGCTCGTAACCGATGTATTCCATGCCTTTTTCGATGCACTGGTTCAGCGAATCGGAATAGTTTTCGTTTTTGGAGAAGCCGTCCACATAGCCCACAGGCATCATGTTCTTTCTGCGGAACGCGAGCGAATCCATGTGAAGCGCCCGCGCCACATCCTCGATGTGGCTCTCTCCGGCGAACATGGCCTGCGGGATGCCATAGCCGCGCATCGCACCCGAAACGGGTTTGTTGGTAAACACGGTATACGCATCGCACTGCACGTTGTCGCACGGATAAAGCTGCGGGAAGGCCCCCATGCCCTTTGCGGCAATGCCATGCCCGTGGGAGGCGTAAGCGCCCTGGTTGGAGAAGCATTCCATTTTGCGCGCAGCAAACGTGCCATCCGGCCGGACATAGGAAATGATGTGCGTGCGAATGGCATGGCGCACACGGTTGGAAACGAAGGTTTCCTCCCGGCTGACGTCAAGCTTCACCCGCCTGCCGCCCACCTGTGTGGTAAGGTACGCGCAGAGCGGCTCGTACAGCGCATCCTGCTTGTTGCCGAACCCACCGCCGATATAGGGCTTGATGACGCGCACGCTTCCCCACGGGATGCCAAGCGCCTGCCCCACGATGCGGCGGACGATATGAGGGATCTGCGTGGAGGAGGTAATGACGATGCGTCCGCCCTCCATCTCCGCGAAGCAGATGTGGTTTTCAATGTGGCAATGCTGCACGGTGGGGGTATCATACCATCCTTCCACCCGGATGAGGCCCGGCTCCTTGATTGCAGCATCATAATCGCCCTTATAGATGCTCGTATGCGCAAGGATGTTGTTCGGATATTCCTCATGCAACTGCGGCGCGCCGGGCTTCATTGCCTCCTCGGCATCCAGCACAAACGGGAATTCCTCATATTCCACTTGGATCGCACGCAGCGCTTCTGCCGCCGCGATCTCGTTTTCAGCGACGACGGCGGCAACATCATCCCCATAGAAGCGAACGCGGCGCGTCAAAAGCAGCCGGTCCGCCACATCCTGATGGTGCGGGTCCGTAGACCACGGGTGCCCTGCCGTGGGGAATTTATATTCCGGCACATCAAAGCAGGTCACAATTTTAACCACTCCCTGGATTTTTTCCGCCGCGCTCGTGTCGATGGCCTTCACCACGCCGTTTGCAATCGTGGAATGCAGCACTTTGGCAACAAGCGCATTCCTGTCACAAAGGTCGTCCGTATAGCGCGCCCGGCCGGTGACCTTGTCAAACGCATCCACGCGCTTTTCGCTCTTTCCAACAGTTCCGTTCATGCGGGTTCCTCCTTTTTCAGAAATTGTCAAATCAAATGGATGTTTGCGGCAGGGACAATCCTCAGTCCGCTTCGCAAAGTAAGCTGCGTTTCCGGGAATAAGAACAATCCTCAGCCGCCTGCGGCGGCAGCTCCTTTCAGAAAGGAGCCTTTGCGCACTGTGCACAATCAGCGCATCCCTGACGGAGGATTTCCGTACAGCGTGCCTGCGGAGGGAGCTACACCCGCACAAACTCCATCTTCGTTACATCAAACAGCCCCTCGTCCGTCAGGCGCACAGCCGGGATAACCGGCAGCGCCAGAAACGAAAGTGCGATGAGCGGGTCGGTCCGTTCGTCGGCACCGAGGCTCTTCGCCGCATCAAGCAGCGCGCGCTGGCGTGCGAGCACATCCTCAACGGGCGCTTCCGTCATAAGCCCTGCAATCGGCAGCGGCAGCCGCGCAAGGACGATCCCGCGGCTCACGACACAATACCCGCCGCCGCATTCCCGGAGGGATTCGATGGCCATAAGCATATCGCGGTCATTGTCTCCGGCAACGACAAGGTTATGCGAGTCATGCGCCACAGTGGAGGCGATGGCGCCGTTTTTGATGTTCATCCCCTCCACGATTCCCACACCGATGCTGCCCGTCGCATGGTGGCGCTCCACCACAGCGAGCTTGCACAGCCCATCCGCAGGCACGAACGCGCCGTGCTCGCTCTTTACGCTGCGGTAAACAAGCTCCGTGATGAGCTGCTCCGGCACCATCTTGATGACGGGCATTCTTTCCCGCACGGGCAGGCAAAGAGAGCCTTCCGTTACGGGCGCAATCTGCACGCTGCCGTACACCTCCGGCGGCAGCAGCGGCATGCGGTATTCCGTTTCTTCGTAAGGCTTGCCGAAGCGGGTGAACACCCGCTTCACCCGAAAGTCCTTCAAATCCTCAAAAAGAACCATATCCGCTTTGTATCCGGGGGCGATTGCGCCGATGTTTTTGAGGCCATACGCGCGCGCAGCGTTATAGGAAGCCATTTTCACCGCCTCCACCGGCGGGATGCCGCAGGAAACGGCAAGGCGTGCGTTGCAGTTGATGTGCCCTTCCTGGCGGATGGTTTCGATGTGCTTATCATCCGTGCAGAACAGGATGTTTTCCGTGGGGAGGCCGTCGCGCGCAACGCTGCGCAGGATGTCCGCAATTCCCTTCGCCGCAGAACCCACGCGGATCAGGATGCGCATGCCGGTGCGCAGTTTCTCCTTCACTTCTTCATAATTGGAGCACTCATGATCCGTGGAGGGCCCTGCAACACGATAGGCGTTGAGCGCCCGGCCCGAGAGGAGCGGAGCATGGCCGTCGATGGGCTTGCCGTCAAACAGGCGGAGTTTGTCAAGCATTTCCTGCGCGCCGCCGGTTGCGGAAACATAATCCATCACTTCGCCGAGGCCCAAAATGCGGCTCTTGCGCAGGAACTGCTCCATATCCTCCGCCACAAGCTTTGCGCCGCTGTGTTCAAAGGGCGTAGCCGGGACGCAGGAAGGCATCATGAACAAAACCCGAAGGGGGAGGTCGTCCGTCATCTTATACATTGCGCGCACACCCGCTACGCCTGCCACGTTTGCAATCTCGTGCGGGTCGGCAATGATCGTGGTGGTGCCGTGCGGCATGATTACCTTCATAAAGGACGAAGGGATTACCATGGAAGATTCAATGTGCACATGCGCATCGATAAACCCCGGCGCAAGGTAGCCGCCCTCTGCATCGATCTCGTTTTCGCAGGAATATTCCCCGATGCCGATGATGACATCTTCATACAATGCAACGTCCGCCGGAATGATCTCGTTGGTGAACACATTTACCACGTTCGCGTTTTTGATGACGCACGTCGCCTTCCCATCAAGCGCCGCGCGAATCAGGTCCTGTTGTCTCAATGCATGCGCCTCCTTTTCAATTTTTCGTCCCGTACCCGTTGTAAGAATCGCCAAAAAATACAAATAAATTTTGTGCACAACAATTTCTGTTTGATGCAGTATATCACAAATGCTGCCCTGAGGCAAGCCGAATCCCCTTGCAAAAACCCTGTATTTGCTGTATGCTTTTCTTAAGAATACAGTAGCATTCCATCGGCTCATATAATCCCGCGGGGCGAAGCATGTTTCCGGGCGCGGGAGTTTCTACGGACCGCCCAACGGCCCCGCTATGAGCGCCTTTGTTTGCGCGTGCGTTTAAGCCGCGGCAGAAGGCGCTTTTGTCATACGGTTTCTCACACTTTCATGGTCTTTGGAGGATTGCGAAAAATGGATTTTCTCATTCAAAACGGTGTTGTGGTAAACGCGGAAGGCAGTGCGCGCACGGATGTGCTTGTGCAAAACGGGCGCATTGCCGCCATGGGCGAAGGGCTCGCCTGTGTGAACGCTGTACGCATCAATGCGGAAGGCTGCTTCCTGCTTCCCGGCTTCATCGATACGCATACGCATTTCGACCTTGACACCGGCAGCGCCCGAACGGCGGATGATTTCGTCACCGGCGGCCGTGCCGCCGTTCTCGGGGGCACAACGGCGGTGCTTGATTTTGCCACGCAGGAGCGCGGCGGCACGCTTGTACAGGCGTTCGACACCTGGCAGGAAAAGGCCCGCGGCTGCTCCTGCAACTACGGGTTTCACATGGCGATTGCCGAATGGAACGATAAAACCGCGGCAGAGCTTCCCGAAATGACGCGCCGCGGCGTGACCTCCTACAAGCTTTACATGGTCTATGATGCCCTGCGCGTGGACGACGGCGCAATCTACGCAGCGCTCAAGGCGGCAAAAAACGAGGGTGCGCTGATCGGCGTGCATTGCGAAAACTGGGATGTGTTGAACCGCCGCATTCAGGAAGTGAAAGCCCGGGGCCTGACCGGCCCGGCCGGGCATCCTCTTTCGCGCCCCGCGCCCGTTGAAGCGGAGGCGGTGGCGCGTCTCATGCGCATTGCGGAGCTTGCCGGCTCCCCCGTTTATGTTGTTCATCTTTCTACGGCGGAGGGCCTTGCGGAAGCGCGGCGCGCGAGAGCGCGCGGTCAGGAGGTGTATCTTGAAACCTGCCCGCAGTATTTGCTTTTAACGGATGCCTGCTACGCAGCCGAAGACGGCGTAAAGTTTGTGATGTCCCCGCCGCTGCGAAAGGATTCGGACTGTGAGGCGCTGTGGGAAGCGCTTGCCGCAGGCGAAATCGACTGCATCGGCACAGACCATTGTTCCTTCACAATGGCACAAAAGCTGCAATACGGAAATGATTTTCAGCGGATCCCAAACGGCGGCGCGGGCGTACAGCATCGTGGGCAGCTTCTTTATACCTATGGCGTATGCAAGGGGCGCATCACGCCGGAACAGATGGTTCAGCTCCTTTCCGCCGGGCCTGCGCGCCTTTTCGGCCTCACGGACCGCGGCACAATCGCCCCCGGCATGGCTGCCGACCTCGTGGTCTGGGATCCTGCGTATGAAGGCCGCATTTCCGACACAAACACGGCGCACAACGCCGATAATTCACCCTTTGCCGGGCTTTCTGTGCGCGGCTGTGCGCGGGATGTGCTTTTGAACGGAGAACGCATTGTCGAAAACGGTGTGCTCGTTCTGCCCGGGCGCGGGAAGTATGTTGCCCGGAAGGGGTATGGCAAATGCAGATGAAGCTCGGCTGCATCCTGATGGCGGCGGGCGCAGGACAGCGTTTCGGCGGGAACAAGCTCCTTGCAGCGTATGATGGCCTGCCGCTGTACGTGCGGGCGCTCCGCTGCATTCCTGCGGAGGAGTTCGCGGGCGTGGCCGTCGTTGCCCACGACGAAGCGATCCTTTCGGCCGCGCGTGCGCATGGTTTCGTTCCGGTTTACAACCCCGCACCGGAAGACGGCGTCAGCCGCACCATCGCCCTCGGGATGCGCGCACTGCCGGAAATGGACGCGCTGCTGTTCCTTGTGGCGGATCAGCCCCTGCTGCGCCGCGAAAGCATATCGGCATTCCTTGCGTTCTTTCGCGCCCATTCCGGGAATATCGTAGCGATGGGGCATGGGGTGCAGCGCGGCAACCCGGCAATTTTTCCAAAGCAATTCTTCCCCGGTTTACGCGCGCTTACAGGGGACGCGGGGGGCAGCGCGGTGATCCGTGCGCATAAGGAAGCGCTCTTGCTTTTTGAAATCCCGGATCCGCTGGAGCTTGCGGATGTGGATACTGTCGAGGCGCTGCGGCTGCTTTCCGACGCGCGCAAAAAAGCTGATGAAACGGAGGAAATGGCATGAAAAGCACAAAGATTTATCGAGGAACCATCGTTTATGCGCCGCAGCTTGGCGCGCTGGAATGCTTGGAGCATGCGTATCTCGTTGCACAAAACGGCGTGATTGCCGGCGTGTTTCAGGAATTGCCCGGGAAATATCAGGATGCTGCATTGGAGGATTTCGGCGATTGCCTGCTCATCCCCTCGTTTACCGACCTTCACCTGCATGCGCCGCAATACGCCATGATGGGCATGGGCTTCGATCTGCCGCTGCTTGAATGGCTCAACACGTATACGTTCAAGGAGGAGGCGCGCTTTGCGGATGCAGGCTTTGCACGCACGGTATACGAAGCGCTTGCAACCGAGCTGGTGCGCCGCGGCACAACGCGCGTATGCATGTTTTCTAGCCTGCACCGCGAGGGGACGCTCATCCTGATGGATGCGCTCGAACGGGCGGGCATAACCGGCTTCGTCGGCAAAGTGAACATGGATCGCAACAGCCCGGACTGCCTGCGTGAAACATGTGAGGAATCGCTCGCACAAACGCGCCGCTGGCTGGACGAATGCGCCGGGCGGTATGCGCACATCAGGCCCATCCTGACGCCGCGCTTCACCCCATCCTGCTCGGACGCCCTGATGGAAGGGCTTGGCAGGCTTGCGGAAGAATATGAGCTTCCCGTGCAATCCCATCTTTCGGAGAACGATGCGGAAATTGAATGGGTGCGCACGCTGCATCCGGATTGTGAGCAATATTGGGAAATCTATGCGAAGTTCGGCCTTTGGAAACGCGGTACGATCATGGCGCACTGCGTACACAGCGACGTACGGGAGCGCGCAGCCATGCGCAGCGCGGGCGTTTGGGTTGCGCACAGCCCGGATTCCAACACGAACCTGTATTCCGGCGTTGCTCCCGTGCGCAAGATGCTGAACGAGGGGCTTTCCGTGGCGCTTGCTTCCGATGTTGCAGGCGGCGCAAAGCTTTCCATGCTCCATGCAGCGGCAGAAGCCATCCGCGCTTCCAAGCTGCGTTACTATTACAGCGGAAAACGGCCTGACGAAGCCTACCTGACCGTGCCCGAAGCCTTTTACCTCGCAACGAGCGCAGGGCAACAATATTTCGGCGCGGGCCCGGGTTTTTGTGTGGGCGATTCGCTGCACGCGATCGTGTTGGATGACAGCGCCCTTCCGCCCTCGCGCCCGCTTGCGCCCGCCGAGCGTCTGGAGCGCCTGATTTATGCGGATGACAGCCGCACAATCCGCGCCGTAATAAGCGAAGGCCGCAGGCTGGTCTAAGGTCTCTGGAAAAACACATGCACCTGTAGGTTTGTCAAACATGTTGGACGGTATAGCAACGAAGGAAAAGGTTGGGCGAGCAATACTGTAAAGGGCGCATAGGACGGTTATTGGAGGCTCTTCGATGCACAGCGAGCTGAGCATCGAAGTCGGCAAGCGAGTAGAAACGATGGGAGTCGTAGAAGCGACGCTGATCCTCACGGTGGCTGCGCTCTACTTTGCCATTGT
>DCKB01000041.1 GCA_002320595.1 Christensenella sp. UBA1685 | reverse complement strand
CTATACGCCCCGTCACAATGGCAAAGTAGAGCGCAGCCACCGTGAGGATCCGCGTCGCTTCTACGACTCCCATCGTTTCTACTCGCTTGCCGACTTCGATGCTCAGCTCGCTGTGCATCGAAGAGCCTCCAATAACCGTCCTATGCGCCCTTTACAGTATTGCTCGCCCAACCTTTTCCTTCGTTGCTATACCGTCCAACATCTTTGCCAAACCTACATTTGCGCCGGTTTGACCATTGGACGCACGTCTGCTATACTCAGCGCAGGGAACCAAACGGAGCGATGAAAGGAAGCGGTAAAATGAAAACACGGATGAACGGAAAAACAGTGCTCATCACAGGTGCCTCCAGCGGCATCGGCCGGGCCGCCGCGCTCGCGTTTGCAGAGGAAGGCGCCTCCCTTGCGCTTGCGGCGCGTAAGGGAGGCGGTTGCGGAGCCTAAGCGGCAGGATGCAGATGCCCCTCCATTTGCAGCTGGAGCGCTTCCCCCATCATCCAAATACCCGCTTAATAGATATGGCGTCTGCAATTTGGTTCGCTTACCCTTGCGGTAAAAGCGCAGCATCGAGTGTTTTTTTCAATATCAGCTTACTGCCATCCCCCAAAATTGCTCTTATTTTAGCTCCGCCATACAGATAGGCATATCCGTAATAACTGCCGTCATCGGTGTAGAAAACGCAGGTTGTGTCGTTTATCTCGCAGTGCCCTGTCTGCAATACTTCCATGGATCCATTGCGGAAATACCAAAAGCGGTTATCGAGTTTGTCAATCGAGATGCATCGGCCATATATTGATTTGCTTGGGTCGGGATCAGGCTCAGAATATGTGCCCGGCGTGAAGGTTTTTCCCTTTTGATAGGATATATAGCATATTTGCACAAGATTTCCTGCGCAAGCGATGACCAACAGCCAGGCGAGAATGACACATGTTTTCGATTTTTTCATCAAATTTTAACCTCCTTATACATGTATCAGCTGCGGATACGCGCTTATGAATTCATAAGTCGCACTAACCTGATATATTTCCCAATCGTCAGCATGGGCTGAACCGCTGGGCCTTCTATAAATAACATATGGGGACACATTGTAGGTTTTTTCAATATACAATTTATAATATCCAGCCGGGCGAGAGCCAAGTGTTATTATGTTGCCTGTGACAGATCCACCGGTATATGCTCCGATGTTAACACTGAAGGGCACATAATTGTATGGTGAGGGGAGGCTTACGCTTACTGTGCATGTTGCACTGACTCCGCCTGAAAGCGTATAACTCATTCCATCCGATGGACTCGTAAGATATACACCTCCGAATGGTTGACCAGAAGCATAAGCACCTACAGTTCCTATTTGGTCTGGAAGATACTCTGTTTTATATTGGTACTGAGATCCTTTTCGGGAAGTTCCAAGTCAGCTTCATGAAGCCTACCATCGTTAGTTTCATTGGGTGAAGAAATATTTGACCATGCGAATGTAGAGGCACTAAGATACAGCATCATGACAAGTATCATAAGGATGCTAAAGATTCTCTTTTTCATTTTTGTCCTCCTATAATAGTCAGTATTGTGTTGTTGAAACGCGAAAATCAAACGAAGTCTTTGCTGTTACCGTTGTTGCGCATAAAGCAAGGAAGCGATTTGCTTACCTTGATGGAACGGAATACAATGGAACCACCCCCTATGGTCTTTTTATTTTATATTATAGTCAATGAATCGAGATCGAAATCGGGATCGGCGTTTTCAGTCAAATTATACAAATATGTTATCGCATTGTAGGGCAAAAATCAATGTATTTATAATAAATAATCAAGATTTCGGTGCATTTGAATGATTCTTGATGCAACCTACGGCCGCATCCCATCGGCATGCCCTGCGCTGGAAACAGTATTTCAGCCGTTTTGCAGCATATGCGCACGCAGCATTGCACCGGCACATGCCTGCAAGCTCAATTTATGGAGATTATTTGCATTCTGCGCATTGACAGCCCCCGCGCTTTCTGTTAAAATACATTACTGTCGGCAGAAGCACCGCTGCCGAACCGCCGAAATCGGTATGCGCTCTGGAAAAGGGATGTGCGCCTGTAGCTCAGCAGGATAGAGCAACGGCCTTCTAAGCCGTAGGTCCCGGGTTCGAATCCCTGCGGGCGCGCCAGTTATGGTGGGTGTAGTTCAGTTGGTTAGAACGCCAGATTGTGGCTCTGGAGGTCGTGGGTTCGACTCCCACCACTCACCCCATTTTTTATAAGGCGGTGCGCCGGAGTCGTTGGGGTGTCGCCAAGCGGTAAGGCACGGGACTTTGACTCCCGCATCCGTAGGTTCAAATCCTGCCACCCCAGCCAGATTTGACCCGTTAGCTCAGCCGGTAGAGCACTTGACTTTTAATCAAGGTGTCCGGAGTTCGAATCTCCGACGGGTCACCAAATTTCTTTTGATTCGGCGCGAATGCGGGCGTGGCGGAATTGGCAGACGCGCCGGATTTAGGTTCCGGTGCCGCAAGGTGTATGAGTTCGAGTCTCTTCGCCCGCACCAGTTTCTTTTTTCAGCATGCGGGTATAGTGTAATGGTAACACATTAGCCTTCCAAGCTGAGATAGAGGGTTCGAGTCCCTTTACCCGCTCCAACATCAAAAAGCACCCTGTATGGGGTGCTTTTTTGATGTGTTTTCCCGCCCAGGGAAGGGCGTGGGGCGTCCGTGTGCAGCATCGGAGGGAATTGCCATATGCGTGGGCTGCTGATATAATTTATTAGACATACGCAGATGAATGCAACAACTCGAATCAGGCATGGAAGGGTGCGAACCCGCGCTGGAGGCAGAAAAAAGTAAATGATATATTGAGAGGAGGAAACCACCCGGATGATATGGAAACATAGCTGCAAGAGCTGTTTGCGCATGGGCTGGAAGGCTGCGCTGTTCGCGCTTCTGACCGCCATGGCAACCATGTTTCTGTACCTTGCAGGCAATACATGGCTCAGCAGCGAACGCATGCTGCGCGAATGCGATGAAGCGTATACGACCATCGCGGTTCTTGAGTACATCGGGGATAATTACCCCGGCGAAACGGAATACGATCCCGACATGCAGGCTGCAGCCGCGGCCTTTGATTACAGCTCCATCACCGGCAGCGAGCATGTGCTTTCCTGGGAGCAGACGAACCTGAGCGTAGGCTCGGTGGAAGGCATGGCGGCCCATTCCCAGCAGATTCCATATCGTTCCGGATGCGTGCTGGTCGTTGAAAATATCCGCTATGTGGACGGGTACGACGCTTACTGGGGCGATATCGTAGCCGCGCCGTATAGCTTCACCGAAGAAGCGCGCGGCAAACATGTTTTTTTGGATCTCCCGTTGGATTATGAGCATCCCGTCACGGAAGAAAAAACCTTTGGCGGGGAGGTGCATGAGATCACAAGTTATCCTCCGCTCTATACCTTTGATCCGGAAAAGCGCTATGTCATCGCAGGGGAATATACCGACTTGATACGGCCCACGAAGACGGTTCGCCCAACGCCGTTTTATTCTGCTGCCGCCGCTGCGGCAGGCGTCTCCCGCATTGCCGCATTCGCCGAAGTGGATGATGTGGAGGCTTTGCTTTCGGATCAAACCAACCCGTACATGCAAATTGCCGATTTCTACCGGATGATGAACAACAAGGTATACGTGCAGTTCACCTATGACCTGTCGGTTCTGAATCCATTTTATCAGGAACTCATGAAGCTAAACGAAGGGCGGCTGTTCACAACTGAGGAGGCTGATGCGGGGGCAAAGGTCTGCGTGGTTTCGGAAACGGTCGCCGCCTGCACGGGCCTTGGCATCGGGGATTTCATTGAAGTGAAGCTGTTCCGCGCATCGGGCCTGCCGCTTTCGGATTGCTACTGGACGGAGGAGAGCATCGCGGCGACCGAAAGATACGAAATCGTCGGCATCACAAATTACGTGGAGGGCTACCAGTACAACATCTATGTGCCGCAGCCGAAAGACACCGTGGTGGCGCCCGGCGAACGCCAGTATTTTTACACGCTTGGCCAGGCTGTGCTGAAAAACGGTTCTGCCATCGCATTTGAGGAAGCGCTTTCGCCGCAGCTGACAAACCGCATGCTGCTTTCCACCTATGATCAAGGGTATCAGGATGTTGTGGATTCGATTGCAATGATCCGGCAAACCGCCGTTGTTCTGACCATTGCGGCTTCTGCTTCAGCGCTTGTAGTGCTTGCCCTGTTCGGGTTCCTCTTCATTATGCGCCAACGGGAAACCGTGGAAACCATGCTTTATCTTGGCACGCCCCGCTGTGCGGCATACGGGTACCTGCTCTTTGGCGCGGCGCTGCTTGTGCTGCTTTCGGCCGCGCTTGGCGCATGCGCCGGAAGCCTGCTCAGCGACAGGCTGATTCAGAGCGCATATGGAATGGTTTGCGCGCTGCAAGCGATCGACCTGCGGTACAGCAACGGATACAGTGGCGTCGTCCGTGAATTTACGCCCATGTCTCAGACTTCGCCGCTGTTTGCGCTTGCCATTGTGCTTATGGTTTTTGCGGCCGCCCTGATCTTCTGCCTTTTCTTTGCACAGCGGGTCGTGCGCCTGCATCGGATTACAAAAAAACGGAAGAAGCGCGCCCGCGCGGTGAAGCCGCCAGAGCGTTCATCCCATCTGCCCGGAGGCGCATGGAAGTTTGCCGTTCTTTCCATTCGGCGCGGCGGTATGCGCTCGGCCGCGGTGCCGATTGCGGCGCTTGCGCTGACGCTGTTTCTGCTGACGCTTGCGCAAACCGGCGCATCGTACAACGAAGCGCTGGATGCGCTGTATGATACCGCGAAGATCGAGGGTGATTTCACCGCAATGAATGGAAAACTGACCGGCAACCTGTCGATCCTGCCGCGTTATGTTCAGGCGCTTCAAGCTTCGGGTTTCCTGTCAGAAGCGAGCTACGCGATCGCCAAGCCATACATGCTGCTTGCGGATGACTCAGCCGCTGTGAAAGGGGGAGTCGTAATCACGAGCGACCCGTATGCCATGGAACTCCATGCGAACGCGGCTTACAGTGCGCCGAAACTGGTGTTTACGACAAGCCTCGGCACTGCGCCCGAATTCCGCTATTCTACACCGATCGCTGCGTATGCAGACGGTTTTGGAGCGGAAATGTTTTCCGGCGTTTATCCTGAAATGCCGGAAGGGACGCTTCCCTGCCTTGTTTCAAAGCAGTTCCTGGAAACGCATGCGCTTTCTTTCGGCGATTCGTTTACCGTGGTATGTATGCGTCAAACCGCCATGGGATACCGCTACACGCTCTGGCCTTTGCAGATTGCGGGCAGCTTTGTCCGGCAAAGCGCGCTGGATAACATTTATGTGCCGCTCAATTATACGTTGGAGGAGCTTTCCGCATTTGCTTTTACCGGCTATGAAGCTTCCGATGCGGAGATCCTGCTTTCCGGAGCGCACCTGAATGCATGCCATTTTGAGCTTGCGGACGCGCGCGCGCTCGGTGCGTTTAAGGATGCGCTTACGGAGCTTGGTTTCAGCGGGCCGCATGCGGAATCGTTTATCCGTGTGGCGATCACGCTGCGCGATAAGGCGTTCAACGAATCGGTGCGGGATCTCAACCAGCGCATTACCTATATGGAGATGCTCTATCCTGTGCTGTATGCTATCATCAGCATCGTAGGCGTGACGGTTTCCTACCTTGTGGTAAGCGCGCGCCGGGAGGAAATGGCCATCATGCGCGGCGTGGGCGGCTCGCGCATGCGTGTGTTCCGCACCTTCTTTTTGGAACAGGCGCTCCTCTGCCTTGCGGGGACGGGGGCGGGAGCGGCCGCTTTCCTGCTGTATCACGGCACATTCGCCTTCTGGCGGGAGATTGCGCTGTTTGCCGGCTGCTACCTTTTGGGATGCGCGCTTGCAATCTGCGTGCTAAACCGGGCAAGTACCCTGCAGATCCTGGGAGAACGGGAATGACAGATGAAATTAAGGAGGAACGCACCATGCTTGAACTGAAGAACGTAACGTACACATATGAAAGCAAATATCAGAAGGTGCAGGCGCTGCGTGGCGTTGATTGCACATTTGAAGGCGGGCGCGTCTATGCGGTGATCGGAAAATCCGGCAGCGGCAAAACGACGATGCTTTCCCTCATTGCCGGGCTGGATCTGCCCACGGGCGGCGAGGTGCTTTTTGAAGGGAGGGCTACCGGTTCCATGCGGCTGGACGATTACCGCAGGCAGCATGTTGCGATGATCTACCAGAGCTTTCGCCTGTTCCCGCTGATGACGGCTATGGAAAACGTGATGTACCCCATGGAGATGCGCAAAGTGCCGGGCGCAGAAGCAAGAAAACGGGCAACGGCGCTGATTGCGCGCGTTGGGTTGCCGGAAAATGTGCTGCACCGCTATCCCGCCATGCTCTCCGGCGGAGAGCAGCAGCGCGTGGCAATTGCCCGCGCGCTTGCGATGGATACCAGGCTTTTGCTGGCGGATGAGCCGACGGGCAACCTTGATACCGCGAGCAGCGAAACCGTTGTGCGCATCCTGCGGGATCTTGCGCATGAGGAAGGGTATTGCGTCATCATCGTTACGCACGATCCGGCGATTCTTACATATGCCGATGAAGTTTACCGCATGACGGATGGCGTGCTTCGGAGAGAAGCTGCCGCAGAAGGCGCTTCCTCCGGCGTGGTGTAAGCTCTGCCGTAAACGTAAAATGCTGCTCTGAGGGATTCGGGGCAGCATTTTTTGATGCCAAAAGGAATCGCGGAAAAATCAATTTCCGTTAAGGCGCGTTCGGACCTGTTTGCGGGCAACAAGGATTTTGGGGCATAGAATGGCTGCTTTTACGGCGGCCTGTGAAAGTGATGCGATAGGGGAATCGATTGTCACATTTCTGTTTTTTCCTTCCCTTGCATTGAATAGGTATATTATTGAAATACCGGGAAATAATAGAATCAAAATTCATCTCAAGGGGGATCGATAGAAATATGGATACAGGCTTGACTGCCGCAGCGCTGTCTGCGGGCGCGCCGCCTACCGGCACCACAAACCGTGCAGGCTGGCAAAACGGCGAGGAAGCATTCCTGTTCAGCGAGGTAGCACGCGGCCGCGCGGCGGGGCTTCCGCTTAAAGCTGTGTTTGAACGCGTTGCAGCCCAAACGGGAAGGAAGCCCAACAGCATCCGCAACTATTACTATGCTCGCGTAAAGGAAAGCGGTATGGCCGCTTCGGAGGCGTTCCACAGCGCGGCGTTCGTGCCCTTCAGCGAGGAGGAGATGCGCGCGCTGCTGCGCACGGTGCTTGCCGAGCAGGCGAAAGGCATATCCGTGCGCGCCTGCACACTCAACATGGGGAAGGGCGATACCAAAACAATGCTGCGGTATCAGAACAAGTACAGATCGCTGATCCGCACAAACCCGGAGTTTGTGCAGAAGGTACGCGCGGAGCTGGAGGCGGAAGGCATTCCCGCATTTAATCCATATGCGCTTGAATCCCCGCGGAGAAGCGCAAAACGGCAACAGGCGGGCGGCGCGGCATCCCTTGCAAACGAGGCGGCGGAGACGCTTGCCGGGATAAAAGGCATAGATGCAGAGGCGTTTTTTGGCGCGCTTTCCACGCTTGCGTCGGCAGCTGCGGGATACGAAGCCAAGCAGGAAACTGCGCGGCTCAGAATACAATGCTCAGAGTTGCACGAGCGGCTTGCCATGCAGGACCATGCGCTTGCCGCGCAGCGGGAACGGTTCGGCAAGCTACTTGCGCTGTTCCGTCAGATGATGGAAGTGAACCGCGCGTTTCTCGGCGAAGCGAACGCGGTGAAATCGCCCGCACTTGGCACATATGTCAGGGATCTTGCGCGCAGCGTGGAGGATTGTGAGCGCATCCTCGGCATGATTTCCTAGAAAAGCAGCGAAAACAGCGTTTTCCCTCCATAAAAAGAGCCGCCTTCCGAGACATCGGGGGGCGGCTCGCTTACATTGTGCGCGCTTAGAATACGCGCTTGGCGAACAGGAAGTTTTCGTCCGACCAGGTGGACCAAGAGGTTACAACAACGGAGCTGCGGCTGGAAGACGCATGGACGAGCTTATTGCTGCCGAGCCAAATGCCGACATGCGTGATCGTGGTATCGCTCGTGCCGCTGGACTTATAGAACAGCAGGTCGCCCGGGGCAAGGTTCCCTTTGCCGTAAATCGTTTCCCAGGAATCCACATTGGCGTAATTGCGTGCGCTGTAACGGCCGATTTTTACGCCGGCAGACCGCAGAGAATAATATACAAGGCCGGAACAGTCATACGAATCCGGGCCTTCGGCGCCCAGCACATACGGCTTGCCCTGCTGCGCAAGAGCCGCTTCAATGAAGGCGGAAACGCCGCTCCCCGTCTGCGGGATGCTCTGCGAGGGGGAAGTTGTGCGCTGCGGGGTAGCCGGCGCAGGCGTTTCGGGGTCGCCACCGGGGTTCCACCAGGCGTTTTGCGTTGTGGTGGGCGCGGGGCTTGCAGAGGATTTTGGCGTACTGGAAGGCTTTGCCGCAGCAGTAGCGGTTGGCTTTGGCGTTTTTGTCGGTTTCGGTGTTTTCGTGGGACTCGGCGTAGGAGAAGGGGTCGGATCGACCGCAGGGCGGGCATCCGGCGAATACAGCAGGTCGCGTGTATCAAAATCGGCCCGGCCATCCGCTGCGATCCCGTTTTTGGTTTGGAAAGCGGAAAGCGCGCGGGCTGTTGCCACGCCGAAATAGCCATTGGTTTTATCGCAATAATAGCCGAGTTCGGCCAGCCGGTATTGCAGGCTTTGCACATCCGCGCCGGAATAGCCGTTTTCAAGGATATAAGGCTTTGCGCTTTCAGAGAAAAGAAGCTGTTGCGTGAGCGGATCCGCAACGCCGGTTTCCTTCATGTGGTTGGTGCGTTGGAAGCGCTTGAGCGCATCCTCATGCGCAGAGCCGAAGGTTTCGGTGGGTTCATCCGAATCAAGGTAGTACAGCTCAGAAAGACGAACCTGGATTTGAGCGACCATAGGGCTTTCGTCGCCGGATTGCAGCGATACGTATCCGGAAAGATCCGGCGTCTGCGCAGGCGTGCCGGCGGGCGTCTCGGAAGCGGAGGGCGTGGCTCCTTCGGGCGCTTGGAGCGGCGTTTCTTCCGGCAAAATCTGGCCGGCTGCCATGGGCTGCGCCTCAGTAGGCAACGGAAGCGGCGTGGCCAGGGGGGCGCTCACCGGCAGACTCCCTGCGGAAAGCGCTTCGCTTTCCATGCCATTGAGGAGAAGCGGGAAGCCGACAAGTGCCACAAGAAACGTGCCGCTCACCGTTATAAGCGGGATGCGGACGCGGCGCAGCGTGGTTTTCCACTTTGTTTCGCGGTTATACTTTTTTTGCCATTTACGTTCCATATCGCAATTATACTAAGCGCTGCGGAATTTGTCGAGCAGCACGGCATTTTGTTTACAAATCGGTGCCCGAAATGCGGGCAAAAGATTGCCCTTGGAGCCCCAAAACGATATACTGTAATGGAAAAGCAAACAGGAGGTTCCATTCCATGCAGCATGAAATCACGCAAAACGGCCCGCTTCTCAATGCAAACGGCACCCTGCGCGAGCCAGGTTGGGCGCGGAGCCTGCTTCTTGACTACCGCCGTGCGGATGTGAAGGCGGGAAAGCTGCGCATCAAGGAATGGGATTATTACATCATCACGAACGATTCCTTTGGCGTTGCGCTCACCATTGCGGACAATTCCTATATGGGGCTGATTTCCGCTTCGGTGATGGAGTTTGAAAAACCGTGGGAACAAACCACCACGGTGCTTACCGCGTTCCCGATGGGGAAATACGGGCTGCCCGAAACAAGCAGCGCGGGCGATACGCTTTATGGAGATAAGCGTGTGCAGATGGCGTTTCGGGTGCAGCCCGGCGAACGCCGCCTTTCCTGCCGGTTTGCGCGCTTCCTTGGAGAAGACGCGCTGGAACTTGAACTTACACTTGCTCAGCCGCCGATGGATTCCATGGTGATCGCAACCCCCTTTGATGCGCCCCGTGCATTCTATTACAATCAAAAGATCAATTGCATGCCCGCCTCCGGCGTGATGACGCTCGGAAGCCGCCGCTTTGAATTTGCGCCGGAAACAAGCTTTGGTACGCTCGATTGGGGCCGTGGCGTTTGGACTTACGACAACACTTGGTACTGGGGAAACGGGAACGGGATCGTGAACGGCAAACCGTTTGGCTTCAACATCGGTTACGGCTTCGGCAACACAAGCGCCGCAAGTGAGAACCTGCTCCTTTACGGCGGCGTTGCGCACAAGCTTTCCAGGGTGCAGTTCAACATCCCGGAGGAGAGCTTCTTGAAGCCATGGACATTTTCTTCGGATGACGGGCGCTTTGAAATGGACTTTGTGCCGGTGATCGACCGCGCGGCGCGCACGAATACGCTCATCATAGAAAGCGATCAGCACCAGGTGTTTGGCCGCTTCACCGGAAGGGCTGTGCTCGATGACGGCACGGCGCTTGAACTTAAGGATTTCCTCGGCTTCGCGGAGAAGGTGAGAAACCGGTACTGAGGATTCCCCCTCCACAGGCGGATGAATGAACAACCAAAGGAGAAAACCCATGCCTGTATTGGCTGCCCACCATATTAAAAAGTCATTCGTAGAGCGGCTGCTCTTTGAAGACATCAGCTTTGAAATCAACGAAAAGGACAAGGTTGGCCTCGTCGGCGTGAACGGCTGTGGAAAAACGACGCTGTTCCGCATCCTGTTGGGGCAGGAACAACCTGATGAGGGAACTATTTACAAAAACCGCGGCGCGCGCGTAGTCTCCATGGCGCAGAGCATCGAAAACACGGACACAAGCGTATATGAGGCGACGCTTGCGGTGTTTGCCCCGCTCATGGAGCTTGAGACAGCGATGGAGGAAGTAAATGCGGCCTTGGAGCACGCGCCGGAAAAAGAACTGGATGCGCTTGTGCGCCGCCAGCATTCCCTGCGCGAGCGCTATGAGGACGGCGGAGGGCTGACTTTCCGCAGCCGCACGCGCGCGGCGCTCCTCGGGCTCGGCTTCACGGAGGCGGAACTGCAAAAGCCGCTTTCCAACATGAGCGGAGGAGAACGCAACAAGGCGCAGCTTGCGCGGGTGCTGCTCTCCGGAGCGAACCTGCTTCTTTTGGATGAGCCAACGAATCATCTTGACATTGACGCCATCGCCTGGCTGGAAGAATATCTACGGGGCTACACGGGCGCGTTTATCGTCATTTCGCATGACCGGTATTTTCTTGATGCGGTGACAAACCGCACCATGGAGATCAAGAACACGCGCTTTTTTCTTTCCGAAGGAAATTACACGCGCCATATGGAACTGATGGCGGACGAGCAGGAGATGCTCCGCCGCAAATACCTGAACACGCAAAAGGAAATCCGCCGCATCGAAAGCATTGTAGAGCAGCAGCGCCGCTGGGGGCAGGAACGCAACTTCATTACCGCGGCCTCCAAGCAAAAGCAGGCGGACCGTCTGCGCGCGACGCTCGTTGCGCCGGAGCGGGAAACGGAAGGCATTCGCTTCCGCTTTCATGCGGACGAGGTGGGCGGGAACGATGTGCTCATCGCAGAAGGGCTTTCCAAAGCATATGAGGCGCCGGTGTTCCGCGATGTGGCCCTGCATGTGCGCAGGGGGGAACGCGTGTTCCTGCTCGGGCCGAACGGCTGTGGAAAAACGACGCTCCTTCGCGTCCTGATGCGCAAGGAGCGGCCGGATGCAGGCGCCTTCTATTTCGGCGCCAAGGTGCGGCCCGGCTACTATGAACAGCACATGACCGGCCTGAACGACGCATTGAGCGCGCTTGAGGAAGTGCGCGAGGCGTATCCGCGCATGGACGATACAGCCATCCGCACAGCGCTTGCCGCGTTCCTGTTCCGCGGCGATGATGTCCACAAGGAGCTGGGTCTGCTTTCCGGCGGCGAACGCGCGCGCGTGCAGCTTTTAAAACTGATGCTTTCCGGCGCGAACCTGCTTTTGCTGGACGAGCCGACGAACCATCTCGACATTGCCTCGCGCGAAGCGCTTGAACGCGCGCTGGAGGAATACGACGGGACGCTGCTCATCGTAACGCACGACCGCTATCTTGTGGACCGCTTGGCTGACCGCGTGCTGTACCTTACGGGGGAGGGCGTGGAAGAATATATCGGCGGCTATGCGGAATTCCTTGCCGAGCGGGCGCGGCGCGCCATGCTGCACGAAGCGCATGCGCAGCAGCCTTTTCAAGAGGAAGCGGCCGCGCCGAAGCAAAACGATTACCGCGCAAAAAAGGAACGCCAAAGCGCGCTCAACCGCGCAGCGGGAGAAGTACGCCGCGCAGAAGAACGCGTTGCCGCCGCGGAGGAGGAGCTTGCTGCGCTTGAAGCTGAGTTGGCTTTGCCGGATGTGGCTTCAGACTACAAAAAAGCGAGTGAGCTTGCCCGAACCGCGGACGAAAAACGGCAGGCGCTCGAAGGGCTTTACCGAAAATGGGAGGAAGCTCAGGCGCATCTCGAAGAATTGGAAGAAACATAAAAAACGGCGGGGGAAAATTCCTCCGCCGTTTCCTGTAAAGGCGGGCTGTCAGGTTCTGCTTTTCCAAGTCGTTGGGGAGAACAGAAGAATGAAGGGGAAAATCTCGAGCCTGCCGATGAGCATGTCGGCAGAGAGCACCAGCTTGCTCAGGGTGGAAAAATGGCTGAAATTCCCCATTGGGCCGACGACGCTAAGGCCCGGGCCAACGTTGCCGATGCAGGTCAACACGGAAGTAACGGTGGTTTCCATATCGTAGTTTTCAATGGAAATACAGAGGAAAGAAAGCAGGCATACGGCGATAAACCCAGTCATGTAGGCGAACACGCCGCGGATAACATGGCTGTCGAGCTGCTTGCCGTCCATACATACGACCTTTACGGTGCGCGGGCGCAGCATGCGCTGCATTTCTCCCTTGAGCGCTTTCCAGAGGATGATGACGCGCGCAACCTTGATGCCGCCGCCGGTTGAACCTGCGCATGCGCCGATGATGATGAGCGCGATGAGGATCATGCGGGAAAATTCCGGCCAGAGGTTGAAATCCACCGTCGAAAAACCGGTGGTCGTCATGATGGAAGAAACCTGGAAGAAGCTGTGGTGAAACGCATCGCCCAACGATGAGAACTGCGGCTGGATGTTGAGTGCGATGAGGAATGTTGCGCCGAAAATAATGCCGAGATAAGTCCGCAATTCTTCGCTGCGCAGCGCCTGCGATGCCCGCCCGCACAGAATTAAATGGAACACATTGAAGTTTACGCCGAAAAGAACCATGAACACTGCGATCACGGTTTGCAGATAATGGCTGCTATAGGCCGCAATGCTGGCGTTCTTGATGGAAAAACCTCCGGTGCCGGCCGTTGCAAACGCGTGCACAACGCTGTCAAACAACGGCATGCCGCCGGCGAGCAGAAAACCGATCATGATGACGGTGAGCGCTACATAAATCGCGTAAAGCAGGCGCGCCGTGTGGCGCATGGTGGGCGTAAGCTTGCCAACGGAAGGCCCGGGGCTTTCTGCGCGCAGCAAATGGAACGTTTCCCCGTTTCCCTTGGACATGGGGATGATTGCAAGAAGGAAAACCAGCACGCCCATGCCGCCGATCCAGTGCGTAAAGGAACGCCAGTAAAGAAGGCTGTTGGGCAGCCCTTCAATCTCAGAAAGGATGGTGGCGCCGGTCGTGGTGAAACCGGACACGGTTTCAAACCAGCAATCGGCAAAACTGGGAATTGCACCGCTCAGGTAAAACGGGAACGCGCCGAACAAGGAAAGCGCAATCCAACCGAGCGCGGTGATTACGAACCCTTCGCGCGCATGGATGCCTTCGCCAAAGCGTGAATTTTCCGCATCGCGGCGGCGCTTCCAAAACGGCCCGCGGCGCCCGAGCGAAAGAAGGGCCATGCTCAGCACAGCGAGGATGAGTATGGTGATCCCGAAAGCGTGAAGGGACTCCCGCTCATGGCAAAACAGGGCGATAAGCAGCGCCGGAACGAGCAGTACGCCTTCGATCCGAAGAATATGGCCGATATAGAATCCGATGGCTCTGATGTTCATGCGTCGTCCCTGATGAAAATATCGCGCAGTTCCGCGATGGCATGGTCCGTTGTTGTTACAATGATCACGGTATCCCCCTTGCGAATCTCATCGTTGCCGGAAGGGATGATGACCTTGCGCGCCCGAATGATGCTCGCAATCAGGATGTTGGGCTTCAAGCGGAGCTTATGCAGCGGGATGTTGTTGTACGACGCATCGTTCTTGACGGAGAACTCCAGAGCTTCTGCCTTTCCGTCCACAATGCGGTAAAGCGTCACAACGGAGCCGCCCGTGGTGTCGTCCATTGCGCGTACATAGCGGATGATTTCGTTTGTCGTAAGAAGCTTGGGGCTTACGATGCTGTCAATTCCCTTGTTTTCATAAACATTGTTGTATTCCGTGCGGTTGATTTTGGTAACGGATTTTGGCACGCCGATATAATCCGCAAACATGGATACGATGAGGTTTTCCTCGTCCATGCCGGTGAGCGTGACGACAGCGTCCATTTTGCGGATGCCTTCCTCGATGAGAAGCCCCTGCTCGGTACCGTTGCCATGCACGATGGTGGCTTCCGGAAGGGTTTCGGAAAGTTCCTGAC
This sequence comes from Christensenella sp. UBA1685, assembly GCA_002320595.1. Classification (GTDB taxonomy): domain Bacteria; phylum Bacillota; class Clostridia; order Christensenellales; family CAG-138; genus UBA1685. The sequence continues at coordinate 19,050 of DCKB01000041.1, read as the reverse complement.
AACGCTTTTCGTTCTTTTCGATAATGGTGAGTTTTACTTTGCTCGAGATAAGGCGCTGCGCCAAATATTTCGCCGTGCGGCTGCCGCCGATGATCATCACGTGCTGTGCCTTCGGGGTATAAACGCCGAGGTTTTTAATGAGGCGGACAAGATCCCCCGCATCGGTGGCGATGGTGAGCTTATCCCCCACCTGCAAAGAGAAATTTCCCTTTGGAATGGAAACCATTCCGCCCCGCTCCACAGCGCAAACGAGTGCATTTACATTGGAAAGCGTTCGGAATTGATCTAGGCGCGTGTTGGCAAGCACATTGTTTTCCTTGATTTTGAGCTCGACCAGTTCCACACTCCCCTTGGCGAAGGAATCGCGCTTGAGGAAGGATGGATACTGAAGCAGGCGAAAGATTTCAAGCGCCGCCGCCTTTTCAGGGTTAATCACCATGGAAAGGCCGAGCTCGTCCTTCAAAAAGCGCGTTTGCTGATCGTATTCCGGGTTGCGCACGCGCGCGATCGTATGCCTGCAGCCAAGCTTGCGGGCTACCATGCAGCAAAGCAGGTTTGTCTCATCGCCCGAGGTAGCGGCGATGAGAAGGTCGCTTGTCCCGACCCCTGCCTCGCGCTGCACTTCAACGCTTGCGCCGTTGCCGTCCACAACGGCCACGTCGAGCGCTTCCTGGGATTGCAGCAGGACGCTTCGGTTGTTATCGATTACAACGATGTCGTGCCCTTCCTGAGAAAGGCGCTTTGTGAGCGTATAGCCCACTTTTCCGTCGCCTACGATTACGATTTTCATAAAAACTCCCTGTTCATGTGCCGGGTTGCATCAAAGCTCCCGGAGCACCAACTCGGTAATGCCCGGATTCCCGCCGGGGACGATACGCTTTACGCGCGCGTGGCTTCCGCCGTATTCCCGTTGCAGCATGTCGCGTAGCTCTGTGCCGCGGTTGAAGCCATGGATGACGCGCAAACGATATACGGAAGGCCCGCAGCGCCGCAGGGCTGCATCGATGGCAACCTTGGCCTGTGGCTTGGTTTTGCCGTGAATATCCACTATGACGAACCCTGCTTGCACGCAACCTCCGCTCAAATTCCATACGATTGCTTACGTATGCATCCTATCATAACACAAAATTCTGCTAAAAAACCATTAAAAGCGCATCCGAAGATGCTAAGTGCTGCTTGCTTCCGAAGGCGCGCTCGCCTGTGCGCGCCGGAGCATCGTGCGCTTTGTGAAAAAATAACACACAGCATGCACTGCAGCCGTCACGCCCCAGGTGATTGGGTAGGACAGGAACAGCGTGAAAAACGTGCGGTCCAGCGGAAATACCGTGTAAATCCAAAGAACCCGAAGGCCGCAGGCGCCGATGATTGTTACCACCATCGGCAACAGGGATTTCCCCATCGCGCGCAGGATGCAGGCGAGTGTATCCATCAGCCCGCAAAGAAAATAAGTGGTGCATATCACGGAAAGGCGCAAGGCGCCCGCTTCGATTACGGCGGGATCCGGAGAATAGAAACGCAGGAACGTATCGTGCAGCAAATAAACGCCGTTGCCGAGCACCAGCCCGAAGAGGGCCGCAAGCAGCAGGCAGGTGCGGCTGATCTTGCTGATCCGTTCATACCGGCGTGCACCGATGTTCTGGCTTGCAAAGGAAAGCGAAGCCTGTGCAACTGAATTCATGGAAACGTAAACGAAGCCTTCGATGTTTGCGGCGGCAGCGCTTCCGGCCATTGCAATGGAGCCAAAGCTGTTGATGGAGGATTGGATCACCACGTTGGAAATGGCAAAAATGGAGCTCTGCAACCCTGCTGGCAGGCCGATGCGGATAATGGGGAGGGCTTTGTCCTTATGAAGCGCAAGCTCATCCCAGTGCAGCCGGTAACAGCTTTCCGAGCGCATCAGGCAGATGGCGATAAGCGCGGCGGAAAGGTATTGCGAAATGGAGGTTGCAAGCGCCACGCCGGCTACCCCCATGGAAAACCGGATGACGAAAAGCAGGTTCAGCAGCACGTTGAGCACGCCCGCTGCGCTGAGATAATAGAGCGGCCGCTTTGTGTCGCCCACGGCGCGCAAAACGGCGCTCCCGAAGTTATAAAACATGGAAGCGGGCATGCCGATAAAGTAGATACGTACATACAGCGCCGCCTGATCGATGACATCCGCAGGGGAACCCATGAGCGCAAGCAGCGGTTTTGCCATAAAAAAGCCGAATGCCCCGGCTGCGATTCCGCCGATTAAACTCATGAGGATTGCCGTATGCACTGCGGTGGTCACATCCGCGTATTCCCGTGCGCCATAATGGCGCGCAACGGTTACGCTTACGCCAACGGAAAGCCCCATGAACAGGTTGACGATCAGATTGATGAGGGCGCCTGTGGAACCCACTGCCGCAAGCGCAGTACTCCCGGCGTACCGGCCTACAACAATAACATCCGCAGCGTTGAACAGCAGCTGCAGCATACTTGAAAGGATCAGAGGGAGGGTAAAGGCCAGGATTTTGCTCAGAAGAGGCCCTGAACACATATCCATTTCATATCGTTTTTCCGCCATTTTGTATTCGCTCCATACACAAACACATCAGCAATATAAGCATATGCCAACTCCCGCATGCTGTCAAGCATCGGACAAATTTTGGCTTTTTGCATCTAATTCCGCACGATGCGCGCAGCGTGCGCGGAAAAGCGTGCGGTTTGTCCATAAAGTTGCAAATATTGCTGGATTTCCATATTGAAATTCACTATAATGTAACATGTAGCCAAATAGGCAAAATCTGCGCTGTCCGGATTGGAAAAGGGGGAGTATGGCAAAGGTTAAAATCGTTACAAATGCGGTGTGCGACCTGTCGCCGGCGGAAGCGGAACACTTCGGCATCGGCCTCATCCCGGAAGCAATTCAGTTCGGCACCGAAACATTTCTGACGACAACGGATCTCACACCGCAGCTGCTTTACAAAAAGATGCGTGCTGCGGACAAGCTTCCAACCGGCTCCCATGCCAATGTCAGCATGTATATGGACGCGTTTCTTTCGGCAGGGGGTGGGGCATATACGGATGTGGTTTGCATCAATATGACAAGCCGCATGTCCGGCTCCTACAACACGGCTTTTATCGCAAAGAACATGCTTGAGGAAGAGGGCTTCCCCGTGCGCATTCATATTGTGGATTCCCTGCAGCTCACCTATGGCCTTACATTCCTTACGCTTGAGGCCGTAAAGCTTGCGGACGCAGGAGGGACGGCGGAGGAAATCATTGCCCATGTGGAAGCCGTCAAGGGGAAGATTGGAGAATATTTCGTAATGCGCTCGCTGACAAACGCGAAAAAGGGCGGCCGCATCGGCGCGATCCGGGCGCTTACGGCAGATGCGCTCGGTGTGAAGCCCGTGCTGATGTTCCGGGATGGAATGGTGAGCGACGTTGCGATTGCAAGGAACTTCCCCCAGGCATTGGAACGGCTTGTGAAATATTATGAAAGCCGCGCCGTGCGCGGAAAGCGCGCCGTTGTGTTTCATGCGGACAACCTTGCGGATGCGCAAAGCGTAAAGAATGCGCTTTCGGCGCTCGATCCGGAGGCGGAGATTTCAATCCGCTGGCTGGGTTCGGGCATCGGCATTTATACGGGGGAAGGCTGCGTGGGCATCACGTTTTGGGAATGAGCACCGCGCTTTGCTTGGCCGGCGGAACGATAGCCTTCCTGCTGTTCCTCGCTTCGGATGTTTGCATTTTGCGACGCTGGAAAGGCGCGCGCGCATGCTTCACGCTTGGCGGCATCCTGCTTGCGGGAGGGACGCTTGGCCTGCTGTGCGGCGCAGGAATCCCGGCGGCGTTCAGGGAAAGGCCCGTTGCCGCTGCAATTTCTGCGGCCGGCGCGTGCGCGTCGCTTGGCGTACTGATCCATGTGCTGTTTTTCGCGCTTCCCGAAGAGGCGTACCGAACGGGCGGCCGCACGGTCAAAACGGGTTGGTATGCGCTTTGCAGGCATCCCGGTGTGCTGTGGTTTGGCGCGTTGTATGTGTGCCTTGCGGCGCTTGTGTGCACAGGGGAGATGCTTGTGGCGGCGCTGCTGTTTACCGGCCTTGATGTGGCGTATGTTTGGGTGCAGGATCGGTGGATTTTCCCCAAAACACTTCAGGGATACGCGGAATACCAGGCTGTTACCCCGTTTTTGATTCCTACGCGGCGCTCTTTGCGCGCGATGCGCGGGAGATAGATTTTTGCAGTTCGTATAAAAAGGAGGTGAGCGCGCGATGACGTTTGAGGAAAAACTCAGAACCCTGCCTGCGGCGGAGGTTTGGGAGGAATACTGCGGTTTCCTTGAAATGACGATGGAGGAATATATGGGCGTTCAGCGCCGGCTGTTGGAAGAACAGATCGCGCTGCTCTCCGGCTGCGGGCTCGGCAGGCGGTTTCTCGGCGAAACTCCCCCGAAAACGGTGGAGGAATTCCGCGCGCGCGTGCCGCTCACAAAATACGAAGACTATGCAGATATCCTCCTTTTGAAGCGGGAGGAGATGCTTCCGGCAGCTCCCGTTATCTGGCTTGAGACAACGTGGGAGGGGGGAGACAGGCCCTTTAAGGCCGCGCCTTACACCAAGGCGATGCTGGATACGTACCGCACCAATATTTTGGCGGCGATGCTCCTTTCCACAGCGCGGGAAAAAGGGAAGTTCCGGGTGCGGCAAAATGCGCGCGTGCTGTACAGCCTTGCGCCGCTGCCCTATGCCACGGGGCTTTTTCCCGGCCTTGTCGCGCCCGAGATCGGCATCCGCTTCCTGCCGTCGTTGAAGGAGGCGCAAAAGCTTTCGTTCAGCGCGCGCTGCAAGGAGGGCTTCCGGCAGAGCCTGATGGGCGGCATGGATCAGTTTTACGGCATGACCAGCATCATTTACAGCATGAGCAAAAGCTTTGCAGCTTCTTCGGGAAAAGAGGGTGCAAAGGTATCGCTGCGGGACATTCTCCGCATGTCTCCCGCGATGCTTTATCGCGTGCTGAAAGCGAAGTACCAAAGCAGGCGGGATGGAACGCCGGTTTATCCGCGGGATATTTTCAGGCTGGATGGCCTTGTGTGCGTGGGTACGGACACTGCGCTTTACAAGGACGAGCTGGAGGAACTCTGGGGATGCCGTCCGCTTGAGGTGGCCGGAGGAACGGAGCCGTGCCTGCTCGGCACGGAGACTTGGAGCAAGAACGGACTCGTGTTTTATCCGGACAACTGCTTTTATGAATTTATCCCCGAAAGCGAGATGAACCGAAGCCTGCGAGATCCGGCGTATGCGCCGAATACCTATCTCATGGATGAGCTTGTGGCAGGCGAAAAATATGAACTTGTTATCACCGTGCTGCGCGGCGGCGCGTTTGTGCGCTACCGCGTGGGAGATGTTTACCGCTGCCTGCGCCTTAAAAACAGGCAGGATGGATTGGATTTCCCGCAGTTTGAATATGTGGACCGCGTTCCGAACGTGATCGATATCGACGGCTTTACGCGCATCACCGAGCGAGAAATCAACAAGGTGATCGAACTTGCCCGACTTCCGGTTTCGGATTGGTTTGCGCTCAAAGAATACGACGCCGAGAACCATTCCTTCCTGCACCTGTATGTGGAGCTTCAGGCGGGGCGCGAACGGCCTTCCGCAGCGGATGCGGCAGTAATCAAAGAGCACCTCGGGATCTATTTGCGATATTATGACAGCGATTACAACGATCTCAAGCGCCTCATCGGGCTGGATCCGCTTCGGGTGACAATCTTGAAAAGCGGGGCGATTGCGGGGTTTGCGCGAACCACCGGCCGGCATATCGCACGCATCAATCCGCGCAGGCAGGATGTTGTTGATTTTCTGCACTTCCATGAGGCGGGGAACTGGCCGGAGGTACTTCCATGATGGATTCTGGCTTTATCGCGGTTCCGCTCATCAGCTTTTTGTGCAATGCGTTTCTGTTTGTAACCGTGGCAAGCGCGAAGCGCAGCAAAACCAACGGCGCTTTCCTGCTGCTGCTTGGGAGCTTTTCCCTTTGGACGGGCGGGTCGCTTTTCATGCGCCTTGCCTTGTATCCCGGCATGCAGTTCTGGTACGATATATCGGCGCTCGGCGTGTTTGCTACGCCGTTTTGCATTTACAATTTCCTGTATTATTTCACAAACCGGAAAGGGACGTTTGCCCGTACGGTTTGGCTTGTGGTTTGGGCGGCAATTATCGTGCTCAATCAAATGGGCGTGTTTATCCGCAACCCACAGGTGATAACCGTGAACGGCGTTTCAAACTTCATGTTCAGCCTGACGTGGTATGCTGCAATCCCTATCCTCGCGGCGCTGCTGACGCTTCTTTGCTCCGCGCGGATGATCTATCGGAGCATCCGCCGCGACGGGATCCCCGCGAGCGCATTCCGGCCCCTGCTCATTGGATGTGCCGTCATGTTCGCGGGCATTTTGGTACAGTCCGTGTTCGGCATCGACGGCCTCAGCAGCGACACGCTTTTCTGCGGCATCAACGCCGTTTGCCTGTACTATGCGCTGTATAAAAAGCGGCTGCTTACGCTCATGCCGCTCACTTCAAACGGCCCGGTATATTTTATGGCCGTTACGTTCACGATGCTTATTATGCTTTCGTTCTTCCCTAAAATCGACGCATTTTACAGCAAAAACTTCTCTGACTATGAAAGCGGAAAGACCTTTGTATACGCGCTCCTGTTTTCGCTGACGACGCTTGTTGCCGCCACGCTTTTGCACCACCTGATGAAAAAGCTGTTTATCGAAGGGCGTGAGGCGCAGGAGCAGGAGCTCAGACAGTTCAGCTACGACGTTGGAAAATCCCTTGACACAGGAGAGGTGGTTGAAACCTACCTGCAGTTCCTCCGCGCAAACGCTACGGCCGAATATGCCTACATCTGCATGCGGGATGCGGCCGGGGAATGCTATGGCGTTGCCGGCTGCACGCGGGATGTGCAGGCAAAAGAGTTTTCCATGGCCTCCGGCGGCCCGCTTGAACAGTGGCTTGTGCGCAACGGCCATGCTGTGCGCTATGCGGAATTCTGCCGCACACGGGAATATAAGGCGATGTGGGAAAGCGAAAAGGATGCGCTGCGCGCGCTTTCGGCGGAACTGATTCTGCCGGTGATTTCGGACGGCAGGCTCATCGCAGTCACCTTCTTCATCGCAAAAGCAAAAAACAAGCCCTTTTCATTCCGAGAAATCGGCTTTATGGAATCTGCGGCGGCAATTCTTGCCATCGCGCTGAAAAATGCGGCGCTGTATGCGGAAATGCAGAATGAGGCGCGGCGGGACGCGCTTACGGGGTTGTTTAACCGCAGCTATTTCCTCCGGCACATCCGGCAGGATTTTGAAGCAAGCCGGCACGATAAACTCTCTTTGCTCATTATAAGCTTTGATGATTTCCGCCTTTATAACGAGCTCTACACCTCATATGAAGGGGACGCCGTGCTCCGTGCGTTTGGCCGGATTCTGGAAAAAACGGTGAACGGGCGCGGCATGGTTGCGCGCTATGGGGGAAAGGAGTTCGCTGTTTCACTGCCGTTTTCCGACCCGCGCACAGCGGAGGCCGTCGCGGAGGAATGCCGCGCGCTCATGAACCGCTACCTTGCCTCCTCCGGGGAAAAAACGAAGAAATTCCTTACCTTCAGCGCCGGCATTTGCGGTTACCCGACGGCTGCCGCCAATGTGGATGAACTGGTAAGCTTTGCGAGCATCGCAGTTTACAGCGCCAAGAAAAACGGAAAGAACCGAACCGTGATTTATGCGGGAGACGCCGCAAATGCCGCCGTGCAAAAGGATGCGGAAGCGGCCAAGCTGCGGGAAGAACGCGACAATTGCACGCAAACCATTCTTGCGCTCACCGCTGCAATTGACGCAAAGGATCATTACACGTTTGATCACTCCAACAACGTATCCAAATATGCTTCACAGCTTGCAGCGGCGATCGGCCTGGACCAGGAGCATGTTGAAATGATTCGCCAGGCAGGGCTTCTGCACGATATCGGCAAGATCGGCATTCCGGAAGCGATCCTGACAAAGCAGGGACGGCTGACCGAGGAAGAACATAAGGTGATGCAGCAGCACGTGGAAGGTTCTATCGCCATGATTCGGTATTTGCCCTCGTTGGACTATGTAATCCCCGCAGCAATCGGCCATCATGAACGGTGGGATGGAAAAGGGTATCCGCGGGGCATTGCGGGGGAGGAAATCCCGGTCGGCGCACGTTGCCTCTGCATTGCCGATGCGTTTGATGCCATGACCACCGCGCGCTCATACCGCCTGCCCATGCCCGTGGAAGCCGCGCTTGACGAAATAGAGCGCTGCCTTGGCACGCAGTTCGACCCTGTGCTGGGCCGTAAGTTTATTGAGCTTGTGCGGACGGGCGGGATTGCCGTAGCGCGCAGGCGCACGGATGCATGCCCCAAACAAAGCCAATGAGAATGTGCCTGGGCGAAGGCCATTGCGAAGACAGAAGCGCTAGCGCGCCAGATCCTGCATGGCTTCCTCTGCGTCAAAGCGCGCTTTGTATGAGCTGACTTCGGAAATGTGGCGGCGCGGCTGCCGCTCCACCCGTGCGCCGGAAAGCGGGAAAAGCGGAAAGCGGGAAAGACCATACTCCCCTTCCACATTGCAGACAAGCCAGCATGCGCCCTCCTTGAAAAAGAGGGCATATGGGTTTACGCGCAGGCGGGCGTATCCTCCGGGTTCCGGCAGGGATGCCGAAAATGTGAGCTGTTTTCCTGCCGCAATAGCCTGGCTTGCAGTGAGCATGGCCATGAACGGAGCATCATTCCGGGCAGACGCCGCAACAATGGCTGCGCCGCAGGAAATCGTCTCCTCCGCGGCGCGGGCGCCCCAAAGCGCGCCAAGCGCGCGGAACAGCGCCTGCTTACGTGCATCCGAAAGGAAACTTGCCGCTTGAACGGCAGCGGTAAGCGCATATAGGTCATTTTTATCCGGCGCTTCACGGGCGTAATAATACCCCGTGGGCGTTTTTTCAATCCGCTCGCCATGCGCGCGAAGCGCGTCCACGGCGCGGTAGATGCTCCGCCGCTCCGCAAGGATACCATGTTCCTCCAGCCGCTTCAACAGCGCAGGCGCGCTCAGCCGGTGCTCCGCATCGGTTTCCCTGCGCAGAATATCAAGCACGAAAAGCGCTTTTGAGCTGTTTGGCGGCATAGAATGAAACCCCTTCTGCTGCTATGGCCGGAAGTACAGCATAAAGCCGGCGGTAAGCAGCGCCTGCGCGGAAATGTAAGTAAGCATTACCCAGAAATTGGCGCGCGAGGGCTTGCGCATGAACATGGAGCAGGCGAGCACAGTATCCGACACGAGGAACAGCAACGCGCCCAGCAGGAGAAGCGAGCCCGCAAAAGCCTGTATTTGCAGGTCCGCACGGAGCGCGGCAAGAAACGTGAGCCAGGCGCCTACGTTTACTACGCCAACAAGGCCAAGATAAACCGGCATCAGCGCGCGCAGATGCCGCTCCCGGATGTAAGGGAACAGCCCGCGCGCAACAAGCGCTACAGCGGCTGCATAAGGCAGGGCAAGCGCGAGCGGAAGCCAAAGGCCGGGGCTTTCGGCAAACGCACCCGTCATGTAATACAGCGTGTAGGAGTACAGGATGTGCCCGATGGAAAAGCAAACCGCACCAACGACGAAGCGCGCCTGTCTTCCGTTTGCAATCAGCAGGATGTCCCCGGCCATGCCGAACAGCAGCGCAAGGAACACAGTGGGCTTCCAAAGAGGAGCATACGCGGCATAGAACACCGCGAGCAGGAGGAGCAGGCCCGGCTTTGTGACAGCGCGCAGGCGGTTCAGCTTGAAATAGCAGGCGTAAAGGTGAACGAGGGAAAGAACCGCAAACAGGACGGCCAGGACAATGCGCATATGATTGTGGTCTCCTATTATTCATTGGCTTTAAATCGTTTTTATTTTACCACAATCCGAACGTGCTGCATAGCATTTGCAGCGTACGGGCGCTTTGGCTATAATATGGCTGTAACTATTAAGAAAAGCAGCCTTCAGAAAGAAGAGCCATGACCGAAGCGGAATTTTTGGAAAAGTTCCATATCACGCTGGATGAAGAGCAGCGTGCTGCCATGCGCATCGCGGGACGGCATGCGTTGTTGCTCGCCGTACCCGGCAGCGGAAAAACCGCCGTGATCGCCGCGCGCACGGGGTATCTGCTTTTTTGCAGAAACATCCCCGCACGCGAAATTTTGACGATCACATTTTCCAGGGCCGCCGCGGCGGAGATGCGCCGCCGATTTGCGGAAACCTTTGAATTGCCCCCGGCGGAGACGCCCGAATTTCGAACGATCCACAGCCTTTGCCGCAGCATTTTAAAAATGCACTGCCGCGCGGAGGGAAGCACGCTGCCGGAGCTGCTGGCGGAGCGCAGGCCTGTGCTGCGCGCGCTGTACCTTGCACTGTTCCCGGATGCGGAATATCCGGACGATGCGCTTTTGCGGGCGATTGACATGCGCATTACCTATGCAAAGAACATGCTGCTCACGCGGGAACAGATCGCCGCGATTGACCTTGAAACGGTCGATTTCCAAGCGCTTTATCAGGCATATGAGGCGGAGAACCGCGTAAAGGGACGCATGGATTTTGACGATCAGCTCCTGATGGCTTACCGCCTGCTCCGGCGGGAGCCTGAATTGCTGGCGGCGTTGCGGGCGCGCTTCCGCTATGTGAATGTGGATGAAGCGCAGGACACTTCCTATGTGCAGCACAGGATCCTCTACCTGCTGTCAAAGCCGGGAGAGCTTTTTATGGTTGGGGACGAGGACCAGAGCATCTATGGCTTCCGCGCCGCTTACCCGGATATTTTCCTGCGCTTTGCGGAAATCTACCCCGGCGCTGCGCTCCTCCGGCTGGAGACGAACTATCGCTCAAGCAGCGTGATCACATCCGCGGCCGAACGCTTTATCCGCCGCAACAAGCGCCGGAACGAGAAGCAAATGCGCGCGGCAAGGCCGGAAGGCGCCGCGATCCGCGTGACGGAGTTCCTGCACAAAAGGGCGCAGTATGCTTACCTTGTGCGGCAGCTTGCCGCGCTTCCGCCGGGGCAAACTGCGGCTGTGCTTTACCGCAACAACGAATCCGTCCTGCCGCTGTTGGAGCCGCTCGCGGAGGCGGGCATTGCCTTTGAAGCGCGCGGAGACCGCGCCGCAGAGTTCTTTTCCTGCGCACGCGTGCGGCATGCGCTCGGCGTGCTGCACTTTGCGCTGCATCCGGAGAGCGAGAGCGCCTTTGTGCAGGTGTACCACAGGCTTGGCGTTTATGCTTCCCGCGCGGAATGCGAGGCTGTGCTTGCCGCCCGGGCAAAGGGGGATAACCGCCCGCCGCTCGAGGTCCTTGCAACGCTTTCTGCCGGAACGCGGCGTGAGCAGCGGGTGCGGGAGCGGATTGCGGAGCTGCGTGCCATCGCGCGGCTCTCGCCGCCGCTTGCCGTGCGGGAAGCATGGCGCGTTGCAAACGGTACGCCGGACAGCGCGGATGACCGGCAGAAGCTTGACGTTCTCTGCGCGCTGGGGGAGCGTTGCAAGACCCCTTCCGCGCTGCTCGACTGCGCGGAGCGTTTAAGCGCATGGGAAGGCAGCCCGGCGCCCGGCGCGCGCATTTCGCTTTCCACGATCCATGCCGCAAAGGGACGCGAGTTCAACCGCGTATACCTGATTGATTTGCAGGAAGGCATCCTGCCCGCGGAAGCGGAGGAGGACACATGGCGTCCCGGCGGAGAGGATGCGGAAGAAGAGGAGGCGCGGCTGTTCTATGTCGGGGTGACGCGCGCGCGGGATGAGCTTGAGCTTGTGTCTGCGTCGCGGGGATATTGCGGCTCGCTTACGCCTTCCCCGTTCATCCGAGAGCTCACGGCGCGCCTGAACGGCACGCGCATCGCTCCCGGACGCTGAGACAGGGGAGAGGCTTGTGAAAGTTATACCAAATCTTCAAGCCCCGAAAAAAACTTATGCGTTGATCTTGAGAGGTTTGTGGTATACTGATATTGGCGCAATTTGGGGGCTTTCCTGCGCTAAAACAATTGGATGAAGGTTTTAATATCCAGAGGAGGAACGCATCACATGCAATATTCGCGCGAAGTTGAAGAAATGTTCTGCGTCGCAAAAGGCGCAAAGCATGACCCGGCTCCGATCCCGGAAGAGGGAAATTGGGTCAAGGCGAAGGAAATCAGCGACATCAGCGGCTTTACCCATGGCGTGGGCTGGTGCGCACCGCAGCAAGGCGCGTGCAAGCTGACGCTCAACGTGAAAAACGGCATCATCGAAGAAGCGCTCATTGAAACGCTCGGCTGTTCCGGCATGACGCATTCTGCCGCAATGGCGAGCGAGATCCTGCCCGGGAAAACCATCCTAGAGGCACTCAATTCCGACCTTGTGTGCGATGCGATCAACACCGCCATGCGCGAACTGTTCCTGCAGATCGTCTACGGCCGCACGCAAAGCGCGTTTTCCGAAGGCGGCCTTGCCGTGGGCGCTGGGCTGGAGGATCTTGGGAAAGGCCTGCGTTCGCAGATTGGCACCATGTTCGGCACGCGTGCAAAGGGCCCGCGGTATCTTGAAATGGCGGAAGGCTACGTGCTTGCCATCGGCCTTGACAAAAACAACGAAATCATCGGTTACAAATTTGTAAACCTGGGCAAGATGATGGACGCAATCAAACAGGGTGTCGATCCCAAGGACGCATATGAGAAGAACATCAGCACCTATGGCCGCTTTGCCGAAGCCGCGACGGTCATCGATCCCCGCCATCAGTAAGGAGGAAGAGCCATGGTTACGTTTGAAGGATACGAAAGAAGAATCGAAAAGATCAGCGGCGTGATGGCGCAATACGGCATCGAAAACTTCGAAGCTGCGGACGCGCTTGTGAAGAAAAAGGATATCGACGTGCGCGGGATCGTGCTCGGCATTCAGCCGATTGCGTTTGAAAATGCTGTTTGGGCATATACGCTCGGCGCGGCCATCGCCGTAAAGAAGGGCGTCAAGAACGCTGCGGAAGCCGCTGAGGCCATCGGCGAGGGCCTGCAGGCGTTCTGCATTCCCGGCTCTGTCGCAGATCAGCGCAAGGTTGGCCTTGGGCACGGCAACCTTGGCGCGATGCTCCTTCGGGAGGAGACGCGCTGTTTCGCGTTCCTCGCAGGCCACGAAAGCTTTGCTGCCGCGGAAGGCGCAATCGGCATCGCCCGTACGGCGAACAAGGTGCGCCGTGAACCGCTGCAGGTCATCCTGAACGGCCTCGGTAAGGATGCCGCTTACATCATCAGCCGCATCAACGGCTTCACGCATGTGGAGACGGAATACAACGAGTTCACCGGCGAGCTGGCCATTACAAAGGAAACCGCGTTCAGCGACGGCGACCGTGCGAAGGTGCGTTGCTACGGTGCGGACGATGTGAACGAGGGCGTTGCCATCATGCGCCACGAAAACGTGGATGTTTCCATCACCGGCAATTCCACGAACCCAACGCGCTTCCAGCATCCCGTTGCGGGCACTTACAAAAAGTGGTGCGTTGAAAATGGAAAGAAGTATTTTTCCGTCGCCTCCGGCGGCGGCACGGGCCGCACGCTGCACCCGGACAACATGGCGGCTGGCCCTGCTTCCTATGGCATGACCGACACCATGGGTCGCATGCACAGCGACGCCCAGTTTGCAGGTTCCTCCTCCGTGCCGGCGCACGTTGAGATGATGGGCCTCATCGGCATGGGCAACAACCCTATGGTGGGCGCGACCGTTGCGTGCGCTGTGGCTGTGAGCCAGGCAAAGTAAACCGGGATTTTAATTGGCGAAGCACAGGCCGTGCTGCATGGGAATTCCTTGCGGCACGGCCTTTTTTCTCAGAAGCCAAAGCATGGGTATGCGGATACTTTGAATGATTCAGGTTCGGCAGCCGCAGAGAAAATGCTTGGTCAAAATATATTCTATATATTCGGCAGGCAGATTGACGTGTCATATTAATATCCTTTATTATACTAATAAACAAGCCGCGAATGCAGACGATGCGGATTTGCGAACGGGCAGATCAAGCAGCTCTCTGAACGAACAGCACTAGAGGAACAGCATTAGACCAGAATGGACACCAGTGGCGAACCAACAAAATATTAGAGGAGGATTTATTTATGAAAACTTGGAAAAAAGCTTTGGTGTTAGCAATCGCATTTGCCTTTGCTCTCGGAGGTTCCTTTTCGTCGCTTGCATTTGCCGGCGTTGGAATTTCTCCTATGGACATTGTCCCTTCCAGCACTCTGCTGCAGATGAGGTCTTATTTGACAACGCAGTATAACAATTCGACCTCAAACTCAAGCATCAGCCGCAACGCAGGGTATTTGTTTGCATTGAAAGCGATCGCATATGCGATTGCAGGGACGGACTATGAGACAATTGATTGCAGCGAATTAACGTACTATTCTTTAAAAGAAGCATATACTTCAAAGACATTGCAAGACTACTATATTTTTGGAAACAAAAAGATAACGTCCCGGGAACAGTACTTAATATGTGCGAACAACAATCTGATCCTCGCAGGCTCAGAAAATGAACCATATTTTAGCGGCCGCCAGACCGGAGATCTGATATTTTGGACAGATTCGACCGGATCGATCGGGCATGTAGGAATTTATTTCAGATACAATAATGGTGATTATGTCATTGAATCGAGGACGAGTGAGAACGGCGTAATTGTTACCGATCATGTATGGGAAGGCAACGGCTATAAAGTCAAATGTTATGCGCGAATAAACAAAGCTCTTACAGCAACCTTCAGAGTAGGTGCTCCATTTACTGGGAGCCTAGGAACACAAAAGGTGCTGTACAACTGTCCGCCCGCGCCACCGTCTCCGCCTACTCATTCAGGCTATACCTTTACTGGTTGGTCTCCTTCCATAACTGCGGGGATGAGATCGAATACGACTTACACCGCGAATTACATCGATAACTCTTTGATCATGAGCGTGCCGGACAACAATGGTTAACCGATCTGAGAGGGCGGTGAATTTCTCTTGGAATTTACCGCCTCCGTTTTCTTTAGCCTGCATACATATGTATGGGAGAAAGGAGCGTGAATCATAGTGCAGAATAAAAATCTGAAATCCACGGCCTTGTTCGTTCTCTGCACCCTTTTGCTGGGGATGGTGGGCAGCGCGTGTTCCATCCACAGTGAGGATGTCTTGGGCGTAAGCCCAACAACCGTGGCTGAAACTCCTGTTCCGATGCCGGACGCTACGTCAACGATGAATATTCCGCGAGAAACTGAAGTATTGCCGACAAAACAAACGCCTCTGCCGGAAGCCGGGCGCAACCCATGGGAAATAAAGTTCGAGGATCATGAAGATCCATTGTATACGCACTGGGCAACAGATGTGGGAGGCCGGTATGACACGGAAGAAACCGCTCCGGAAAGCGTGAAAATGATGCTCCCGCTTATAGAACAGATCCTCAATTACAGGACGAAGTACGACCGGTATTACAGCGACTTGCAATTCTTCGAGAATTTCCGGGATACCAATCAGCATACGATGGAAAACGATGTATATCTTTGGGGGCTGATGAGCAATGTGCTCTGCATTTATGGCGATCTTCACCCAAACGCGATCGTAAATGGAGATGAAATCCGTCTCTCCCTGGCGGATGTGCAGGATTTCCTTTCCATTTGCTTTGCGGATTTCCCTGCGGAGACAACGTTCCCGGATACGCCTCCGGAGGAATGGCTGAAGAATCCGATCGAATTGGGAGGGGAAGATCCGCAGGAAGCGATAAAAAAAGATGGGGATAGCTACACATTTAAGAAAAAGGATTACCCGATCCTCATAAACCTGCCGTCGCGGCATATCATTAAGAGCGCTAACCTTTGGGACGAATCCCATTATAAATTAGACTTTATTCTGCTTTTTGGCCCCGATGGCTACGACATAGCGATTTACAGCGTGATGCTGCAAGCGAGCGAAACCCCGAATGCATTGGGGTTGGAATGGCGCGTTGCGCAGATCGTCCGCGCCGACACCGCGGAAATCGATGACTGCTAGAGCAACGGCCAATGAACATAAGAAACAGGAGAAAGAAAAATGCTGAAAGCAAAATGTGCTGCCTTAGCGCTATGCGCTGCGCTTATCTTCTGGTATTCGTTCCAAACTTCCGCACTTGGCGCTATGCGGCACGGCAGTGACCTGGAAAGGGACGGACCGTTCCGGGCGGAACTGTGCGAAGTATGCCACAATGGAACGCTGCGGCCGTATACCCGCCGGGGAGAGCTGCTCGACAGGCAGGTATGCACGCATATGCCATGGAATACGCACGAACTATATCAAATGCACGACCATTATATCTGCGATAATTGTGGCGCGGAAGAATATGCTTTGCAGGCGGGAAAATGGTGGTGGTGCACGTATAACAAAGCCTATTATGAGTTCCTGCCATAAAATTTAAAATTAGAATTGAATATAGTGTTCCAAAAAGCTGATGCGAAGCGGGCCGGCTCGCCTCCGCATCAGCCATTTGCTTTGTTGTGTAGAAAAGGCTCAGCGGATCACTTGCGCGAGCGCGATTGCGATGAAGATGGAAGGCACCATGTTCATCACGCGCACTTTGGCGGCGCCGGCGCTTCACCGCCGCTTTGCATCCGTACTATTCCACTCGAATCCCCGCAAACAGATACGCATCGGCCGTTTGCAGAATCAGGACATAGAAGCCGGGCGCATCGGGCGCGCGCAGGGAAAACCCGCCTTCCGATGCGGCAAACGCATCCTCTGAAAGAGGCGCGCCAAGGCAGGCTGCCTGCCCCGCTTCCGTGCCGTCCTCGAGCGAAAGATCGGCAAGGTAGGCGCAAACGGACACGGCATCGCCGAGCAATTCGAGCGTCAGCGCAGCGCCCGCTGTAACGTGCAGCGCATCAAAGCGCACGATGTTGCTGCGCCAAAGATCGGCGGGCGTTACGCCGTCCGCAAGCGCGATGCACGAAAGGCCGCAGGTTCCGCTCTCCGCGCGGAGCATGCCGCCGCCCTGCAAAGCCGCCCCGTGCGCATCGCCCGCAACGGCGTGGGCGGGCAGGAAACGCGTGCGGTCGAAGAGGGAAAGCGTTTCGTCATAGCGTACATCGCTCGTGATGCCGGAGAAATTCGGATCCGTATCGTCGGCCACAAGCTGATCCCCGTTGAAAAGGCGGAGGGAGGAAAGCCACGTTTCGCCCTGCGCAATGAGGAGAAAGCCCATCCTGCCGTCATCGTCCTTTTCCGCGCAGACCATTTCGACGGTATCCGTCTGCCCGTCGAGGAAGTCAGCCTCCGCGCGCGTGGTTGCGCATGTCCCGTTATCCCACGCAAAGGATGCTCCGTAGACGATCGTGTCGCCGAAAAGCCGCGTATAGTTGATGTCCCACACACAGGATCCGCGGGTGGCGCGGATGACGCGATCTCCTTCGATATAGAAGAGATCGGCGGTCAGCTCTCCATCCAGCCACGGTTTGGCGGCGACCAGCATGCCTTCCCGATAGGCTCTGCAGGCATATACGGTAATCTTCCGTTTGCCCTCGGCGGCAATGCGGTCGAATTCCGCCGCATCGTCGTACCAAACGTTCCGATAGTATGCATAAAGCGCCGAGAGCACGGCGGAGTCGGCCTGCGCATTGTTGCGGAACACGTCGGCGTGCGCGTCGCTTTCCTCCGAGGGCGCATCCGGGGCAGGGGAGGGTACGGCGGGCGCCTGTGCGTCAGGCGAAACGCCGGGCCTGCCGGACACATCCCCAGGCAGGCGCATGCAGGACGCAAGCAGGAGAAGCACCGTAAGCAGCACGGTGTAGAGCGGAGCGAAACGGCTGTGGAACATACGCATCGGGATTCCCTCCATCGTTTTTTTCAGCATATCAAACCGTTGTGCGCACGGTCAATGCCGCAGGCGCGCAAAAGTAAAAACATACTGTAAACTCTTGCAAAACGCGTGCGGCGCTTTAAACGGGATGAGCGGAGGCTTGCACAGTATGAAAAAGAGTTTATTTACAAGCTAAAATGGCCGTTTTCCCGGAAGGGAAGAAGGCCATTCTGTGCTGTATGCATTGTATGCAGCTTCAGTGCATCACTTGCGCGAGCGCGATTGCGATGAAGATCGCAGGCACCATGTTCATCACGCGCACTTTGGCGGCGCCCGCAAGGTTCAGCCCGAGGCCGACGAGCAGCACGGAGCCGACCGCGGAAAGCTCCGCGACGGCAGCCGCCGTCATGACGGGCGCGAGGAGGCCGGAAAGCAGAGTGATCGCCCCCTGATACACGAAAACGCCCACGGCGGAAAGCACGACGCCGACGCCATAGGTCGAGGCGAGCAGAATCGCGGAAATGAAGTCGATGAGGGACTTGGTGTAAAGCGTGGTATGATCGCCCGTGATGCCGCTTTGCAGCGCGCCGAGCACGGCCATCGCGCCCACGCAAAACAGGAGCGTAGCCGTCACCAACCCTTCCCCAACGCGGGAACCACCATTTCGGGAAACCCGTGCGCCGATGCGTTCGCCAAGGCGGTTGAGCCGTTCCTCCAGGCGAAGCAGTTCGCCAAGGCCCGTGCCGAGCGCGAGAGAAAGAATGGCGACGATGGTGCTGTTCCCATCAAAATATCCTTTTACGCCGGCGCAGATCAGCATGAGCCCGATGGCCGTCATGATTCCTTTGGATACACGCTCCGGAAGCCCCTTTTTTGCAAGAAGGCCGATCAACCCGCCTGCAGCAACCGCGGCGCTGTTAATAATTGTTGCAATCATTTCAGAAAACACCTTTCAAATCAAACAAACCGGAGAAAATGAGATCCGCCATATACGCCACGCATCAGCTCCGCCAAAACGCTATCATCATACCACATCCTGTTGCATGGATTCAACCGTTTTCACCATGCATGCTCCACCGCTTCTGTAGGATTACAATACATCTTGGACAGCGAGAAGAAAAAGGATGAAGGATTCGCACGAATCGGTTATTGTGAGTTTAACAAAAGCAACAAAGACCGAAAGGAAGTGCAAATCCCTCATGGCAAGTGTAACACAGGACATGAAGTACAGGCAATCCCTAATGTGCT